>JAFWPT010000364.1 GCA_017509375.1 Bacteroidales bacterium
AGCTCCTCATCGGCTCGCTGGAGAACATGAACGTCAGCAGCAAGAGCAAGAACCGCCACAACTTCTCGGACATTGTCGTCAAGATAGTTGAATTGAACGATTCCAACCGCACCACCAAGGTGAGCATCATAGGAGACTCCATCTCCACTTTCAAGGGCTGGTGCGACACCACCAAGGGCGGAGCCTACTATCCCAAGAGCGACGGCGACGTTTCCTCCGTTTCCGACACCTGGTGGTACCGGCTCATCTACAACAAGATGAGCACCGGCATATTCGAGAAGAACATCTCCGCCGGCAACACCACCGTCGTGCAGAACACTACCGGCGATTCAAGCGCATACTGGTACGGCTGGGATTTCGGCACACGGCTCCAGCAGCTCGGCATAGGCAATCCCGATGTGGTCCTGATCCACGGAGGAACCAACGACTACGGCCACACCAGCTGGTATGCCACATCGGAGGAATTGATAGATGGGGTTGCCATGTCTGTATCATCATTCCCGTCAAGCTCCAGGGGAGCCCTTGACGCCATCTTCGACGCAGCCGACGACGCCACGACGGTCTCGGATGCGGACGCACTCGACGGAACTAATTTCTGCTCTGCATATACCCGCCTGATCAGGATGATCCAGACAAGGCATCCTTCAGCCAAGATAGTCTGCGTCATAGGCGATTACCTTAGGGGCGGACAGGGCGATGCCATCAAGCTCATAGCCGCTCACTTCGGAGACGACAAGGTGCGCGTCGCCGACCTACTGGGAGACGGCGTTTCCATTCCCAAATACAGCAACCCCCATCCCAATGCCGCCGGAATGGCAAATATGGCGGATTACATTTACTCGAAAGTGGGCTCCTGGATTGACAAGGAATAAGCGATATGAATAGATTTCCTGCTTTCTTCGGTATCGTGCTTGCTGCAGTGTCCTGCAGCGGGACTATATTACTTATGAGCAATTCGGCGCCCTTGGTGACGGCCGTCACGACGATATGCCGGCCATCGTTGCCGCCCACGATGCGGCAAACGAAAAAGGCCTCCCCGTTAAGGCCAGGGACGGTGCCACGTATTATATCGGCAGCGGCCTGCTGACGGCCCATATCCGCACCGATACCGACTGGGGCACGGCCCGCTTCATCATCGACGACTCGGCGATACAGACGGACCCCGTCACCCTCGACAACGTCGATTGCCCGGTATTCAAGGTGGAGTCCTGCCTGGAGCCTTATGAAATAGAAGGCCTCGGCGCCGGACTCCGCAAAGGGCAGCCGTCCCTCGGCGTTGATCTTCCCTGCCGCAGCCTCGTAAAGCTGGAGAACGAAAATCATCGCGTGTACATCCGCAAGGGCGAAAACCAGAACAACGGCGTTCCCCAGCAGGAAATGCTCGTGGCGGGTGCCGACGGCAGCATTGAGGATGCCTCCGCCATCATTTGGGATTACGACTGCATAACCAGGGCAACGGCCTGGCCGATAGACACTGTACGCTTGACCATCCGCGGGGGAGTGTTCACCACCATCGCCAACCAGGCTCCAGCGGAATACAACTATTTCGTCCGCGGCATTGACGTGCGCCGTTCCAATGTGCTCGTTGAGGGCCTGACCCATTATGTGACGGGCGAACTTGAGGAGCACGGGGCTCCGTATTACGCCTTCCTGTGGGTGAGGCAGGCTGCCGATGTAACCATTAAGGACTGCCTCCTCACACCCCACCGGATCTATTGGACCATAGGCTCGGCGGGCATCCCTGCGCGTATGGGCTCATACGACCTGGGTGCCAATTCCAGCGTCAACGTGCGCTGGGAGAACTGCACCCAGACAATCGACATCGACGACCCGTCGTACTGGGGCCTCTTCACCTCCAACCACTGCAAGAACCTTACTATGGAGCGCTGCAGCATCTCCCGTTTCGACGCCCACATGGGAGTGGAAAACGTCACCCTCAAGGATTGCAAGTTCGGACACATGGGGATGCGCTGCGTGGGCTTCGGGCGGCTTTATATGGAAAACTGTGAGGTCCACTACCGGAATTTCATCCTCCTGAGGGACGATTACGGTTCTTCCTGGGACGGAGACGTTATACTGAAGGACTGTGTCCACAAGCCTTACTCCGGCAATCCCATAGTCCTGATTGACGGAGCCAACAACGGAGACCACGACTTCGGATACCTCTGCTGCCTGCCCCGCTCGCTGGAATTCCACAATCTGCTGATAGACGACATCTGCTGCGAAGCGGTTGACCCGGTTTACATATTCGGCAGTTTCTCCAGGGATGCACATGCCAAAGGCCTGCAGCCTTATCCTGCGGAAGGGACCATTCTCATGGATGACGTCCGCACTAGCAGCGGCAAAAAAACAGGCCTGAGCACCAACCCGGACCTGTTTTCCGGCTACACCGTGGTGACAGCCAGGTAATCGATTGTTACTTAAGGAGTACGCTCTGTTCCCGTTTTACGAACTGGATGGCTATGCCGAAGGGATCCTTCATCATAGCCCCGTCGAAGCCGGGAGCCTTTTCATGCACTACCAGGGTGGCGCCCGCCTTGGTGAGACGTTCTATATCGGCATCTACATCCTTGGAAGTGAAGCCGAAGTGCAGGGTGAGCGGGTCCATTGCAGCATAATCGGGAGCAACGGGCTGGGTCTGGGCACGATAGACCTCCAGGGCCATGCGTCCGCTGGCGTCCACTATGAAGATGGTATGGGCTGCGTCGTCTTTCTTCTTGGTCACAGTAAAGCCGAGGTTTTCGCACCACCAGGCGGCGGTGGCATCAGGATCGGCAACATCCAGTGCAAAGTGCTCGATTACGAAGCCATCAGGATTTACAAGCTCGTTTTGGGGCGCGGGAGCGCATCCTGCCAAAGCAATGAGAGCAGCGGCTGCCGCAGTAGATAACTTTTTCATAATATATTGTTTTATAATCATTTATTATAGACGTCCCGGCAATCGTCGGTAACTATCAGAGGACGTGCGTCCGGCTGGCGGAAGTGGAAGCGGACGTTGGACAGAAATACGTTGTTGGCGTGCCTGATGTAGAGGCCGGAAGCAGGAAGGCTGTGGCCGAGCTTGCGGTTCTCGGGATAAGTGTCCTCCGCCTCAGGAACCTCAGCCGCCGCCATTTCTGCGGTGCCGCCGCCCGGCGAAGTGATGTCTATATCAGACAGGTAAATGTCTTCCGCATACAGTCCGGGCACTCCGGTGATGGAACTGCTCATCATGCTCTCGCATACGGCCGTGACCCCGTTTATAGTGACGCCACGCAGCCGGCTGTTTTCGCATGAGCTTCCGCGGCGGCCCATGCGTATGAAAATGGGCGTCTGCACGTCCCTCATTGAGATGTTGCTGATATTCACGTTCTCGCATATTCCGCCGTCAACCACTTCTACGGCTATACCTGAGATGACGGTAATTGGTGCGGTCACGCCTTCAATCTTTGCCGACCAGTTCCTGAAATTGCTTTCGCTGGCGGCGCGTATGGTGATATTGCTGATGGTAATATTTCTGTAGCCGGTGCAGGAGCCGGTGCCGAGCTTGACGGCGTTGCAGTTGGAGGCGGCCACGCAATTGCTGACGGCTACATTCTCGCACAAATTCTTTCCTGCCCCCTTCAGGCAGATGGCGTCGTCCTCGCAGTCGAAGATGCAGTTGGTTACTACCACATCCCTGGACTCTATGTCTATGCCGTCATTGTTGTAATTGCAGTGGGAACGTACCTTTACCCCGCTCACCCTTACTCCTTCGCAATCCGTATAGTACTGAACCCAATGGGCCGCATTCTCAAGGCGTATATCTTTGACAACCACGTTTTTACAATCGCGGAACAGGATTATCATGGGGCGGCCGGCGGGATCCGCCTTGCCGGTGTTGAACGCCGGGTCCCCGCCCTGGCCGTCTATGGTGCCAGGGCCGCTTATGGCTATGTCGCTCTGGGAGTTGGCATAAATCAGGGCGGAAAAGCGAGACCTCTTTCCGTCGGTGACCAGATGGGAGGATTCGTAGGCAGTGGTATCTGCAATACCAAGCAGCTTCGCCCCCATTTCCAGATGGAGCTCCACTCCGGACTTGAGCTCTATGGGGCCCGTCAGAAACACGCCGGCCGGCACGCTTACCGTCCCTCCGCCTGCTCGGTTCAGCTTGTCTATAACTTTCTGAATTACTGGAGCGTTGTCCTTTCCGGGCCTCGCTCCCGCCTTGGTTATGTCGATGTTGCGGCTGCCTGCAAATGCCGGTACGGCAAGCAGGATACAGGCTAATGTAAGCAGTTTTTTCATATGAGGTAAAGATATGAATTATTTACCGATTCACAAAGACTCCGCGAGTCTGGTTTTTTGCCGTTTCGCTAAAAAACCGTAACTTTGAAATCTTACATTAACAAAATGGCGAAAAGTTCGGAAGATACCCCGCTGCTGAAGCAGTATTTCTCCATAAAAGCACAGAACCCCGAGGCGCTTTTGCTTTACCGGGTAGGCGATTTCTATGAGTGTTATTCCGACGATGCAGTGACTCTCAGCAAGGTGCTCGGGATGGTGCTTACGCGCCGTTCCAACGGCGACAAGGGCGATACGGAGATGGCGGGTTTCCCTCATCATGCTATAGATACCTACCTTCCCAAGCTTGTGCGGGCGGGTTATAAAGTGGCCATCTGCGACCAGCTGGAGGATCCCAAGCTGGTGAAAACCAAGCTGGTCAAACGGGGCGTGACGGAAATTCTCACCCCCGGGGTGGCCTTCGGGGAGACAATGCTAGAGGGCAAGGAGCACAACTGGCTCGCCGGTCTGCTCTTCGACGGTCCCGAGTGCGGAGCCGCCTTCCTGGATGTCTCGACCGGCACTTTCAAGGTTGCCCAGGGCAGCACGGAATACATTTCCACGCTGCTCTACAGTTTCCGTCCCAAGGAGCTGGTGGTGCAGCGCGACGTGTTCCGCAGCGTGCGCGAGAAGTATCCCGATTTCTTTGTTTCCGCTATAGATGAGTGGGCTTTCGTGCAGGAGGCGGCCACCGAGAAACTCTGCCGCCAGCTAAACGTGAGCTCGCTGAAGGGCTTTGCGATAGACCGCTATCCGCTGGCGGTATGCAGCGCGGGCGCCCTGGTGTTCTACCTTGAGCAGACCCATCACGAAGGCCTCCGCAACATCTGCAGCGTAGGCCGCATAGACGAGGGCAGCTTCGTATGGATGGACCGTTTCACCATTCGCAACCTGGAGATATTCCAGAGCAACGCAGGGCGCGAGGGCGTGTCGCTGGTCGATGTGCTGGACCGCTGCAGCTCGCCTATGGGCTCCCGTCTGTTGAGGGAGTGGCTGTCGATGCCGGTGCTGGACATCCCCGAGCTTAACGGCCGCTACGATGTGGTGCAGTTCTTCTGCGACAACGAAGAGGCCATGGAAGATGTCAGGAGCCGTATTTCCGAAATCGGAGACCTGGACCGCATCACCGCCCGCGCCGCTACCGGAAAAATCAATCCCAGGGAGATGATGCAGCTGGCCCGTTCGCTTGCCCAGATGACTCCGCTCCGGGAGCTGTGCAGCGGCACCGGCATCGCCGCCATCGACAAGCTTGCCAAGGGTATCAAAGATACCGACCCCCTGCTGGCGCGCATCCGCGCAACAATGGCAGAGAACCCCGCGGCCCAGCTGGGAAAGGGCGATGTGATTGCAGCCGGCGTGTCGGCGCAGCTGGACGAGCTCCGCAGCATCTCCAGGGGCGGCAAGGATTATCTGCTGCAGATGCAGAACCGGGAAGCCGAACGCACCGGCATAAGTTCGCTCAAAATAGGCTACAACAACGTTTTCGGCTATTATATCGAAGTGCGCAACACCTACCGGGACCAGGTGCCGCCGGACTGGATACGCAAGCAGACGCTGGTGTCCGGCGAGCGCTATGTGACCGAAGAGCTGAAGGAGTACGAAAGCAAGATATTGGATGCCGAAGGATCCATCTACGAGCTGGAGGCGGGACTGTACGGAGCCCTGGTGGCCGATGTGCAGAAACGCATCAAGGACATTCAGTCTAACTGTCTTGCGCTTGCAAGGCTGGACGTGCTGGGCAGTTTCGCGCGCCAGGCCCTGGACCGCGGCTACTGCCGTCCCGTGATGGACAAGTCGCTGTCTTTCGACATCAAAGCCGGCCGTCACCCCGTGATAGAGACCATGATGGGCCCCGGCGGGCAATATGTGCCCAACGATATCAGCATGGACAGCCGCAAAGAGCAGATTATGGTACTCACCGGCCCCAATATGGCGGGCAAATCAGCCCTCCTGCGCCAGACCGCGCTCATAGTGCTTATGGCCCAGTGCGGTTCCTTCGTGCCGGCAAAAGAGGCCAGAATAGGCCTGTTCGACAAAATATTCACCCGGGTGGGAGCCACGGACAACATTTCCCGAGGGGAATCGACCTTTATGGTGGAAATGCTTGAGACTTCGATGATTATGCACAACCTGTCCGAGCGTTCCCTGGTGCTGATGGACGAAATCGGCCGCGGCACCTCCACCTACGACGGCATGTCCATAGCCCGTGCCCTGGTGGAGTACACCCATGAGCACGGACACGGTGCCAAGACCCTCTTCGCCACTCATTACCACGAGTTGAACGACCTTGAAAACCGCTTCCCGAGGGTGCACAACTGGCATATCGCCGTAAAGGAAGAGGGGCACGACGTCATCTTCCTCCGCAAGCTGGAACGAGGCGGCGTGGCTCACAGCTTCGGCATCCACGTGGCCAGGATGGCAGGTATGCCGCAGGAGGTGATCAGCTGTGCCGAACGTACCCTGCGGGAGCTGGAGATGCGGGAAAAGCATGCCGACGCCCTCTCCAAAGACAGCGCGGAAGACGGCAGCGTGCAGCTTTCCTTCTTCCAGCTGGACGACCCGGTGCTGAGTTCCGTGCGGGAGCAGCTTGTAGGCGCCGACCTGAACAGTATGACTCCGCTCCAGGCCTTCGACCTGCTGCGCAAGCTGAAAGAAGAAGTGGGAGCCGACAACGGATAAGATTATGAGACGATTCTGTATATGCATTTTGGCGGCGGCGTTCTGCTGCCAGCTCCTGATGGGACAGGATTACATTGTCCCCGAACTGGAAGCCGCCCTGAGGGAAGATCCTGTCAGGGCCGGAGGCAACTTGTATCCGTACCACCACGGAGACCTTCACGACACGCCGGCGCCCAGAGGCTACAAACCATTCTATATCAGCCACTACGGACGTCACGGCAGCCGTCATGTCGCGGGTGCCGACAACTACAATCTGGTGAAACAGGTGTTGTATAAGGCCGACAGCCTGGGCATCCTCAGCGAAAAAGGGCGGGAAGTGCTTGCGGAGACGGAGGCGGTGGAGAATGCCTGGGACGGCATGGACGGCCGCTTGTCTCCCCGTGGCGTGGAGGAACACAAAGGGATTGCCCACAGGATGGTAAAACGCTTCCCGGAGGTGTTCAAGGGCAAACCGAAGATCCGTGCGCGAAGCAGTACCGTACAACGCTGCCTGGTCAGCATGGCCGCTTTTACTTCTGCCATGGCCTCCGACAGGCCCAAGGCAGAGTGGAGTTTCGATACGGGAGAGAAGATAATGAAGATAATCGGCGACACCGGAAAGGCAACTCCTGACGTGGATGAGCTCCGCGGCACCATCAAGGAGCGCAAATGGAATATCAGCAAAAACTACGGATACGTGCTCGGGCGCTTGTTCACCGATTCCCTTGCGGCTTCCAGGCTGGTACCGGACGTGAGGAATTTCAACAGGGCCTTGTTCAGGATCGGCTCCATATCCAAGTGCTGGGACATAGAGGACCATATCATGGCGGAATTGCCGTTTGAATACCTGTATATCAAGTATTCGGATGCCGCCCACTACGACTTTGCCAAGTACGGCAACAGCGCGGAAATAAGCCGTGAGCGTTTTGCCTCTCTGAATAAACTGTGGGCCGATTTGGTCTCCAAAGCCGATGAAGCCATTGCAGGAAGCGGATATGCCGCAGACCTTCGTTTCGGCCACGACTGGCCGATCAGCCTGCTGACGGCTTACATAGGCGTGGAGGGACCGGGGTCCAAACTGTATTACAACGAGCTGGACAAGTATTGGTGGGAATGGAGGGAGCTTTGCATGGCCTCCAACCTGCAGATGGTTCTCTATCGCAACAAAGCCGGTCACGTGCTGGTGAAGTTCCTGTACCAGGAGCAGGAGCGCATGCTCCGAGGGCTTGAAAGCGTCAGCGGCCCCTACTACGACTGGGAGACCGTCCGCGCCAACATCCAAGGTTTCAGAAGATGAAAAAAGTACTGATAATCACATACTACTGGCCTCCCACAGGAGGCAGCGGGGTGCAGCGCTGGGTGAAATTCACCAAGTACCTGAGGCGCTTCGGCTGGGAACCTGTCATCTACACCCCCGAAAACCCCGAGCAGCTGGCAATGGACGAAAGCCTCCTTACCGATATACCTTCCGGCATCACCGTGCTGAAGAGCCATATCAGCGAACCTTATGCCCTGTATCGCAAGTTTTTCGGCGGCTCCTCCGCAAAGGGGGCCGGGGTAAATCCCTTGAACCAGCAGAAAAAGAGTTTCAAACAGCAGCTGGCGGTGTTCCTGAGGGGTAATCTATTCTTCCCCGACCCGCGTGCCGGCTGGGTAAAGCCATCCGTGAGCTTCCTGTCCAAGTATTTGAATGACAACCCCGTGGATGCTGTTGTCACTACCGGACCGCCTCATTCCATGCACCTTATAGGATTGGAACTGCACCGGAAAACCGGAGTCCGCTGGATTGCGGATTTCCGCGATCCCTGGACGGAGATGCACTATTTCAAGCACATGGGGCTGCTGCCCTGGGTCGCCGCAAGACACCGCCGCGTGGAGCAGGAAGTGCTGGACGAAGCAGATGTAGTCATAGCCGTATCCGCCCCGGTAAGGGAGGATTTCCAGGCCAGGACCAAGACGCCCGTGGTGCTTATCACCAACGGGTACGACGAAGACGATTTTGCTTCGGAACCTGCTGAACTGCCCGCCGACCGCTTTACCATAGTGCATACCGGCCTCTTCGCTTCCGACGGCAACCCTCTGGTACTTTGGGATGTGCTCGCGCGTAAATGTGCATCGGACAGCAACTTCAAAGCCCAGTTGCGCATCTGTCTGGCCGGGAAGACCGATCCGGAAGTGCTGGAAGCCATTGCCTTGCGGGGCTTGTCGGAGAATCTGGAGAACCTGGGCTACCTGCCTCATTGGCAATCGGTGCGGCTTCAGCGTTCCGCCAATGTTCTCATATTGCCGCTGCGCCAGGAACCGGAGTACAAGAAGGCCCTCCCCGGAAAGATTTTCGAGTATCTGGCTGCCAGGCGTCCGGTCTTGGGCATTGGCCAGGAGAACGGGGCGGCGGCCGGGGTGCTCAAAGATTCCGGAGCCGGGGTAATGTACGATTGGGAGCGGGTAGAGCCGGTGCGCAACTACATAGAGAGCGCCTGGGAACGCCACTTGCTAGGCACCGACAAAGCTCCGGAAGGAGATATCAGGAAGTATTCCCGTATTGCACTTACTGAACAGCTGACCAAGATATTATGAGTTCGGTGTATTCAAGGGTGGAGTTCCGGTGCAGGAACTGCGGAGAGAGCTCCGAACAGCTGGTGTACAGGCATATAGACGCCGTAGCCGAGCCCGAGCTCAAGGCCCGGGTGCTGAGCGGCGAGCTGTTTCTGTTTACTTGTCCGCACTGCGGGTTCAAGAGTCTGGCAGATTCCCCGGTGATATACAGGGATGAGCATTTGCTGGTATGCCTTTCAGACCGTAGTCTTTCCGTAGAGGGGCTGGAGGATTTGCACGGCAGGCTGGTTTCCGACGTAGGCTCGCTCATCGAAAAAGTGAAGATTTTCGATGCCGGCTTGGATGACGTGCCGCTGGAACTGTGCAAGTTCGTAACCCGTCAGGAACTCGGTAAAGATGTGGATTTCAAGTTTTTGCGCCTTGACGGAGCAGATAATGACATTATACTTGCTTACCCGGAAGGCGGGCAGATGCAGATGTTGGCTATAGGCTTCAACGTGTATGAGGACTGCCGTGCTATAGTGAACCGCAATCCTTCCTTGCTTGAAGGGGTCCACGGCCTTGTGCGTGTGGACAGGCAGTGGGTAGAACAATTTTTACGCTGATGAAAAAGAATCTTCTGATATGTCTGGGCATAGTGCTGGGATTCCTGGTGCTATCGTATGCCTTTGTACCTCA
>JAFWPT010000365.1 GCA_017509375.1 Bacteroidales bacterium
CCACTCCGATTTCCCTGAAATTGAGGATGTCGGTTTCGGTCATCAGCGTACCGTTGCTGAGAATGTTCACGCTTACCCCCCGGAAACGGCAGTAGAGAGCCAGGTCCGCCACATCCGGGACACACATAGGCTCACCTCCGGAAAAAGATATGGTACGCACCTCCGCTTGGGAAAGGAGCCTGCGCAAAGTCCGGCGGCAAAGGCTTTTATCCGATGAAGGAAGGGGCGAACCGTCCCTCCAGTAATTATAACAGAACCTGCAACGCTGGTTGCAGGCCTGGGTAAGTTCAAACACAATATTGTCGATACGCTGCCGCATCGTCACTTAAGCGTGACAGACCTGGATACGATCTGTTGCAGCAGTTCCACTTCCGAACCCTCCTGACGATAAATTCCGCTTAGCTGGATCACCGCATCCCCGGCAGGCAGTCCGGCAACAGGGGTAAAGGCAAACCGAACTTCAGCAGCATGATCTGCAGGCACTGTAAACCTCTCTTCCTGAAGCACTTTCTGCAGGTCGGAAGTCTTCAACTGCAGGATATAACTGCTGTAGGCAGGATGCTGTATCACAAAGTCAAATGCCTTGCCGCGCTGCAAATCACTTGAAGGCAAAACCAGGACATCAGTTTCCATTGCCACATCGTAGCAGAGCACCTCCGGAGGGGCGACCGGCTCGTAGCAAGTGACTGTAGGTCCGGGGCCGTTGCAAGAAGCAGCGGACACTATCGCCCACGCAGACAACATCAAACCACCAAGCTTGTACTTGGTCCTGACGGCTTTTGCGCTCTTTCCTTTTGATAGGAAAAGCCACGCAGAAACGGCAATAAACGCAACACCAAGGCCGACATATGCAAAAAAGTACAGGACTCTCATAAGCTTGAGGTTTAACCGTGCTAATATACGATTTACAATCGAAAAATCAAAAGACCAAAGACATCAGGCAATGAATTGAATAAAAAAACGCTGGCGTAGTAAGGATAATGAGTTTTTTTGCTATATTTACAAAGTTAAAGGAACAAAACTTTATATAATTATGGCATCCATTCTCGATTTGATTTCGGGCCAGGTAAACGCCGTGGCCGGCAATGTAGAAATCCCTTCAAACCTTAAAGACCAAGTACTTGGCGGTCTTTCCAACTCCGTTCTCGGCAGCCTCACCCAGACAGTAGCACGTCCTGGTGGCGTTGACATGATCCAGCAGCTTGTCACCGGAAAAGTCAACGCTGCAAAGTCTCCAATCACTGCACTTGCAAGCGACATTTTCAATACTGACGTGCTCAACAAGCTGAATCTCGGCAAGGCCGGCAGTTCACTTCAGTCTCTTGTTCCCCTGGTCATGGGACGACTTGGCAATATAGTAAAAGACCAGGACGGTGACGGCGACATCGATTTCAACGACCTGATCATTTCCCTCAAGGGAGGATCCGGCGGCATCCTGGGCGCAGCCAAGGGCATTTTCGGCAGCATTTTCGGCAAATAGCCGGCAAGAATAGTTTTTAGTTTCTCCGGAACGATGAGGCGGTACCTTCAAAGTACCGCCTTTTTCTTTGTGCTACCACCCGGGCCAAAACTCTTACCGGCTTTTCCGGCGGGCAGACCGGACCTGCGGCAAATAATCCTGCTTGATATTGCTTTAATAAAAAATAATACGTACTTTTGCGCATAGTAAAATTGGTTAACCAATTTACGTTAATCACGATACTAATACCAAAGTTTATCATATGCAATTTGCCAATCAACTAAAATTCAGGCTATTAGCTCTTCTTTTAGCGCTATTGCCATTGTCGCTTCCCGCCCAGAACCGGCAAATAAAGGGGGTTGTAACCGACGATGAAGGCCCGCTTATCGGAGCTTCGGTCATCATCAAGGGAACCACTACCGGTACAGCCACCGACCTGGACGGACATTATACCATCAACGTCCCGTCGCAGGATGCCGTGCTCGTGTTCTCGTGCATAGGCTACAAAAACGAGGAACGGACTGCAGGCCAGGCACGTGAAATAGACGTACGGCTCAAAATCGACGACAATCTTCTGGAAGATGTAGTGGTAGTGGGTTACGGTACACAAGCCAAATCCCACCTCACCGGTTCCATATCAAAGATTGACGGCGGCGGCGCCCTGATTGATATACCGGTATCCGACGTAACCACGGCTCTACAGGGACAAGTAGCAGGCCTTACCATCACCAACACCACCTCCGAAGTAGGTGTAGTGCCTACAATCAGGGTACGCGGAACCGGATCCATTTCCGCCGACAGCGCACCTCTGGTGATTGTGGACGGCTATCCTGTGCCGGAAGGCCTGTCAATGGTCAATGCCTCCGACATCAAGTCCATAGAGGTACTTAAGGATGCCGCATCTGCTGCAATTTACGGCTCCAGGGCCGCCAACGGCGTCATAATGATTACGACCAAGAGCGGTAAAGCGGATGAAGCCCATTACTCCGTGAAGGTCTATCAGGGTATGAAATACGCTTACAAACTCCACGACCTGCTTACGGCCACCGATTATCTCCGTCTTCAGGAGTACGAAGAATCCGTCGGAGGTCCGGCCGTCAAGGGACAGGACAGGGCAGCCGCCTGGATTGAGAAGAACATAGGAGCCACAGACTGGCAGCGCGAAGGCCTGCGCGACTTCACCGGAATCACCAATGCTCAGTTCTCGGTAAGCGGCGGCCGCAAGACCATGCGCTATTACACCTCCGCTTCATATACCAAAGATCAGGGTATAATGCTGCAGAACTCCGTGGACAAGCTGGCGGTGCGCACCAAACTGGACGTGGACCTCAGCCCGAGCGTCAAGTTCGGATACAACATATCTGCCAACTACTCCAAAACAGAGCGTCCGCGCAACAATTTCATAGACTTCTACCGCACCCCTTCCTTCCTGCCCGTGACTCACAACGACTGGACCACGGAATTTACAGGAGGATACACCGGATTCGCCCGCGGAAGCCACTTCAACTCAATTACCACGCCAACCGGCGACCCGGACTCTTACGGCAATCCCACCTGGGACAGCAAAGTAAGCCCCTTCAACTCCGCCAACAACAACCCCAAGAGCGTGATGGCCAACACCGAACGCTGGGGTGAATCATTCTCCGGCCTGGGCAACGCCTTCCTGGAGATTACCATTGTAAAGGGCCTTAAATTCAAGACTTCCAACGGTTTCAACGTTCGCTACTCGCCGTCCTACAGCTATCAGAACCTCAATGCCCTCAAAGACGGCACCCCGAGCGAAGCTACTTTCAACAGCACCCTCTACGTAGATCTGCTCAGCGAGAACACCCTGAACTACAACCTCGCCAAGGGACGCCACAAACTCGATCTGCTTGCCGGTTACACCCTGGAAAGCACCCGCGTCCAGCGCGTATCCCTTGACGGAACCGGATTCCCTACCGACGACATCCACACCCTGAATGCCGCTACGGTCTTCTCCCTCGCCGCCAGCAACAACGGAAACGGCAGCGGTACCGGAACCTTCCGCTATCCGGACAAGATATTGGAGTCGGGTCTTGCCAGGGCCACCTACAGCTATGCAGACAAATACCTGCTCTCAGCATCTATACGTCTGGACCGTTCATCGCTGTTCACCCGTGGCAACCGCAACGCCTGGTTCCCTTCGGTATCTGCCGGATGGAGGGTGTCCCAAGAGCCCTGGATGCAGCATCTGGACTGGCTCAACACCCTCAAGCTCAGGGCATCTTACGGCGTCACCGGAAATAACAACGTGAACTATTTCTCCGCTCTGGAGGTGCTCGGAGGTGCCAATTATGCCACAGGACTCGGAAACGGCACGCTGGTATCCGGTACGGCCAACAATTCTTCTACCCTCGCGAATGCAAACATAACCTGGGAACAAACGGACGAATTCAATGCCGGTCTCGACATGAGCGTACTTAAAGACCGCATCAACCTGAGCGTGGATGCATATTATTCCATCACCCGCGCATTGCTTTTCGAACAGCCCACACAGTCTTTCACCGGCTTCACGAAATACTGGAACAACATTGGACGCGTGCGTAACGCAGGTGTTGAAATCCAGCTGAATACGGTCAACTACACATCCCGTACCTTCACCTGGACCAGCGACTTCAACCTGTCCCTTTCCAGAAACAAGCTCCTTGAAATCGGAGGAGAAAGAGAGGTTATCACCCAGGGAGAGCGCAACGAAAATTATATTGCGCGCGTGGGTGAACCGCTTATCCAATATTACGGCTTCAAGACCCAGGGCGTTTGGAACAGCACCGACGAGATCCAGTCCAACCCTCACTTTGCAGCCGACGTGCCCGGAGGACTCAGGATAGTCGATTCCAAAAAGGACGGAGTCCTGAACGACGATGACCGCGTGGCCCTCGGCAACCCTTATCCGGATTTCACCTACGGTCTTACCAACACTTTCAAAATCGGACGCTTCGACCTGTCTTTCCTGATTCAGGGAGTTCAGGGCGTCACAGTCTTCAACGGCGACGTGTTCTACAACGAATCACACAAGTACAACACGGCATACCTCAAGGACCGTTGGGTCAGCGCCGATCATCCCGGCAACGGAAAAGTGCCGTACATGAAGGTCGGTTATGACATGCTGCTCACCGATTACCCTCTCCAGGACGGGTCCTACATAAGCCTGCGCAACCTGATAATGGGCTACACTTTCTCCAAGAAAGACCTCAAGAACAAGCTGGACCAGCTGCGTGTGTACGTAACTGGCAACAACCTCGCTTACTTGTGGTCCAAAGACTACAAAGGCGTGAACCCCGAATCCCGCATGCAATCCGGAGTGTATTCTTCCCCGATGATCTCCGGTTACCAGCGAGGCGGCTTCCCTATCACAACTACTATAACCTTCGGTGTTGATGTGAAATTCTAATCAAGACGCTGTATGAAGAAATATATAATTCCAATTCTGGCTGCCGTTATGGCGCTCACTTCCTGCAACCTCGACAAATACCCTTATTCTGAGGTAGCCGCAAGCGAGTACGTTAAGGATGCCACTTCAGTAAACAACCTGGTAAT
Source organism: Bacteroidales bacterium (assembly GCA_017509375.1). The sequence continues at coordinate 5,018 of JAFWPT010000365.1, forward strand.
AGGTGTTTACAATGGTCTGTACGACGTATTGTACAACGAGTGGGCAATGACGGAGCTGCGTTCTGACAATGTGCGCATGCGTGTCAACAACTCTACTTCACAGGACTCCAAACTCATCGAGCAGCTGGACCAGCTGGTGGTGCTAACCGCCAATGCATGGGTCCAGGACTACTGGGATGCACTTTATGTGGTGGTGAACAGGGCAAACACCGTCCTGGCCAATCTCGACGTCGTGAACGACGAAACGCTCCGTGCCAAGTTTGAAGGCGAGGCCCGTTTCCTCCGCGCCTGGATGTATTTCGACCTGGTACGCCTCTGGGGGCCGGTATTCATCGTCAAGAGCAAGACCGGTGCAGACGAAGCCCGCTACATGCAGCGCTCCCCCAAGGAGGACGTATGGGCCTTGATTGAAGAGGACCTCGAGGCTATAGTGGACAATGCCCTGCTGCCTGACGAAATGCCTTCCGCAGAGCTCGGACGTGCCGACATGAAAGCCGCCAAGGCGCTTCTGGCAAAGGTTTACATGACCGAATACAAGTCATCCGAGCCCAAGTACGAAAAGGCGTCCGCATTGCTCGGCGAGGTGCTGGCAGCCTGCGGCAAACCTTCTTCCGGCGCCGCCCTGGTTCCGTATGCAGACATTTTCGACAAGACCAAGGAAGGCAACGCCGAAATCATTTTCTCAGTAAGATATCGCAGCGGAAACCTTGGAATAGGTTCTCCCTTCACAACGCTGTTCGCCCCCATCAACAACGGTGGCAACGTAGCTATAGGTGCTCCCAAGCACTATAATTACCCCAGCAACAGCATCATTTCCGCTTTCAACGCCAATCCTGGAGACCTCCGCAAGGATGTATCCCTCCAGGAAAGCTACTTCAACAAAACCACCGGCGTCCTGGTGGACAACGCCAACGCCCGCTACTGCAGCAAGTTCATCGATCCCGACATGACCAGCGAATTTGATGGAGAAAACGACTTCCCCATCATACGTCTTGCCGACGTGATGCTGCTGAAGGCCGAGGCCGACAATGAACTTAACGGCCCCACAGCCGAGTCTCTCGCCCTTCTGAACGCCATACGCCAGCGCGCAGGCATAGCGGTATATGAGCCCGGAGACCTGGCGTCGAAATATGCCTTCCGTCAGGCAGTGAGGGACGAACGGCGGCTGGAATTTGCTTTCGAAAACCAGCGTTTCTTCGACCTGCTCAGGTGGGGAACTGCAGTTTCCACAATAAACGAGTTCCTGGCTTCCGAGCCTTTCTACTCCGCATATGACTATGTGGTTAATCCCATCGCCGAATGGCAGACCTTGCTGCCCATTCCGGTATCCGTCCTGAACATTAACAAAAGTGTCGCCCAGAATCCGGGCTATTGATGCATACGATTATGAAAGTCAGTAAATATATAGTTCTTACGTCAATCTCCGTACTGGCGGCATTCGGCTGCGATCAAGTTCATATAGACGAGGTACAGCTTACGCCCCCGGTGGTTGAAAGTTTCTCGCCTGCTTCCGCTCCCGTGGGCGCCGAAGTCAGGGTGGAGGGCAAGAGCCTCAATAACGTAACGGAGGCATATATAGGCACGGTCAAGGTGGACATAATGGAGAAGGTTTCCGACACCAGGCTGTCCATCCGGGTTGCCAACGGAGTCACCAAAGGAAAAATCAAACTGGTGAACTCAGTGGGCGAAGGCATCTCCGGTTCAGACTTCAACTGCACCTTTGCGGTCCCCGTCATCACCGCTTCCCTGCTGCAGGCAGAGGCCGAGATGGGCGACGAAGTACTCATCTCCGGAAAGGACCTTGGAGCCGTGACCAAGGTACTGTTTACGGCTGAAGGGCACACCGAAGGTCATTCCGCGGAAATCCTGGTGGCCTCGGCAGAAGAGATAGTAGTAAAGGTCCCTTACGTAGAAGAGCCCAAGGCAAAGATTACTTTCGGCTATTTCGACGGGAACGGGGAGTCATTCACTTCCCTATCTGACGCTCCTTCCATCAACGTGATACGCTACGTACCCAAGTTTGACGCTTTCACGTTGGAACGCACTGCTGTGGGCAGGAGCATCATACTCACCGGGTCGTACCTGAACAATATAGACAAAGTGATGGTGGGTGACTATGAAGCTCCACTGTTCAAGGAAGCCGGGAAGATTACCTTCACCGTCCCTGCCGGCAATTTCGAAGACGGCGAAACTACGGTGAAACTGGTAGCCTGGTATTTTGACAACAACGAGAGCATAGTGCTGGACCCCGCGTTCGTGGTTTTCGTTCCATTCGTAAAGTACTGGGAAAATGTACGTACCTGGGCGCAAGGACGTACTGAAAACAACGAATACACCTCTTTCTTCTCGCCCGAGAACGGAACGGTTTATGAGAACGCCAAGTGGAAGGATGTGCTGGATCCTGTCGCGCTGAAGCACAACGGAGACCAGTGGTCGGCGGCCAACACTCCTAAACCCGGCGCTGTGACCGACGAGGAGTACAACTCCGTACTGCCCTACTTCTTCTTCTCTGCAGTTAGCGGCAATGTGCTGCAAATCAACTCTCCCGCCAACTCCAACAGCCAGCTGAAGAATTTCTACATCAGCTTTGCCGGCACCCCGGCCAACGACTACCGCGTTCCCGGGAGCAACAACAATATGCCCGGCACCCCCATCCTGGCCTTCCGCTACCTCAACCCATCCTCCACCGTAGCGGCGGAGACAGCTCTGATAGAGAAGGTTAAGAGCGGCAAGCTGGACAACATCAACGAAGCCCTGTTCCCCATAGACATTGAAGCGGGCACAGTTGCAGGCATCTCGGTGGCATCTTTTGCCGGAGCCATCAAGTCCGACAAGTGGTGCGACCACCAGACCGCCGAGCTCAAAGCGGACCCTGGATACAAAACGGACGCCGTGTTCCTGGTGGCCTACTACACCAACAACGGCTACTCCAAAGAGGCTCCGGCCAAGAACATACGCAGGCTCGGCATCCTGCACGTAACCGGAATAGACTGGGGTGTTTACAACAACTCCAACTTCGGCGATACCAAGATTACATTCAACTGCTACTGGCAGAAATACGATTACGACTATTCCAAACTTTAA
>JAFWPT010000366.1 GCA_017509375.1 Bacteroidales bacterium
ATTCCGTTGTTTGTGGTTGCTACCAGAGCCATATTGTTGGCGCTCCAAGTGCAATTATAGGAAGTGTTGGCGTCAACGATTAATCCTTCCAGCGTACCGGTGCTTTCAATGGCGTTGAAGAGAGCGATTTCCGACGTGCAGTTTTGCACTTTCAGATTCTTCACGGTTCCATATATTTTGCGGAATATAGTGGCGCCGATAACGGCATCCTTAATGGCGAAACCCTGGCCGTTGAAAGTAATGCCAGCCGGAACATCGGTAGCATTTCCCGTTACCGAAGCTCCGCCATATTCCAGGTCGTTGGCAAGCAGCACCTCATTGCTGGTCAGCCAATAATCGTAATCGGAATTGTTGAAGGCATTCTTCAAAAGCACCAGGTCGCGGACGGTTTTGACCTGCCTTGGCGCTGCGCTGATACCACTGAAATTGACGGCAAATTTACTCACGCGTCCGGCATTGAATTCCAGAGGATTGGAAGAGCAGTTCAGGGTTTTCTCAAAATGGCGGTCGGCGCTGGTAACGATATGCACCATAAGTGCCGAGGAGGAGTTCAGTACGGTCGGGGCAATCGCGAACCAAATCGGTGCGCTGAAATCCGAGATGTTTCTAAGTATTATGGAAGGGACTGATCCGCCGGACAGGCTTCCGTCGTCACCGATGGTTACCGTGCCGCCGATGTTCTGGTCCTTGGGTGTCTGAATCTCGACGAATTTCACGGTTTCGCCGCCGTTCAGGGTAATGCCGTTGATGGTCATCTTGCCATAAGCAGTGGAGTGTTTGAAGTCCAGCTTAATGTTATCGACAGGGACATCGGCCGCGCTGGCATAGGATTTTTTGGCATACAGCAAAATGCTTGAAGGATCACAGGATGCGGCCTCGGGCTTTTGGGAATCAGCAGCCGTGGGGCTGTGCTTGATTAGGCCTGTGCGTCCGGCGGATTCTATTGTCGTGTTCGTGGACACGAATATCTCCACGGCGCCTTCGGCCGGCAGGGTTACTGTGACTTCGCCAAAATCGGCGGTGGCTCCGCCGTTAGTGGGGGTAACGGTCAATGTCTGGGTCAAATCAGGGTCGCCGTTGACGCTGAGCACGACTTCATCTCCAGTCTGCCAGAACATGGGATATCCCTCACTGGTTATGTCTCCGAAGGCGGCTTTGTCTGTCAGTATCTCATTGGCTGATAAATGAATGGTCTTCCTGATATATCCGTCGGGTGTGCTTTCTGGATTCAGGATCTTGTTGCAGGAGGATGCGAGGGCCAGTGCGGCAATCGACATCAAAATAACAGTGATTCTTCTCATGGCTTCTTCGCATTAAAAAGTTCCGTAATCATCTTCAGCCACATTATCAATGGAGTTTTGGCTGGGGGAATTACACACAATGTAGCCGGCTTGTATAGTGATTATGTTGACAAGCGGCTGTTTGTAGGTCAGTTGTTCTTTAATATCCATATCTTCTTGTATTATATGTTTACGTTGAAATTGGGCTGGCTGGCGCTGGAGCTGCCGCAGAGGTTGCTCTTGCTTGCAGCTGCGCCGTTGATGCTTCCGGATACCTTGATGGGGTTCGAGGTACTGCCAAGGGTAAAGGCGGAGGTTCCGGCGTACTTACCCACCAGCATGCCGCCGGTGTCGGCCTGGCCGGAAGTGACATAGCAATCGACAGAACATCCTTCACCGGTAGAGAGGGCTGCATCCAGCTGGAGGCCGATAAGTCCGCCCGTAGGGCAGTTGAGGGTGGTGTTGAGGGCGCCGGTGTTGCTGCAATCGCTTATCTTGAACCCTTCGTGCAGGCCGGCAACGCCTCCTGCGCAGTGAAGGGTGGTGTTCTGGGTGTAGGACACGGTGATGTCCCCGGAGTTGGAGCAATTCTGCATGTCGATGTTGGCGATACCCGCGATGCCTCCGAAGGCATGATATACTTCGGCGCCGTTGGTCACGTTTCCGCTTTCAACCAGGTCTGCGGCGTTGGTACATCCTGCTACGAGAGCTCCTTCACAACCTGAAGCCTTTCCGATGATTCCGCCATAAGCTGATTCGGCCGTATGGTTGTTCTTTTTGAATATGGTTCCCGACGCAAGATTGTCGCAGTCGGTGATGAGCGTCCTGGACATGGTGCATCCTATGATGCCTCCGTAATAACCGGACTTGCTCTGTGAGCCTGCGCCCACCTCTCCGGCATTGGTGCACTCGCTGATGATGACATTGTAGGTGCCGCCTTCTGCAGGCTGGTGGTCCATTCCTGCTATGCCCCCGATGTAGTGCGCGACCTTGATATTGATGCTTGCGGAGACATTGCCCTCATTGGTGCATCCATCGATGGTCACCCCGTCCACGGCACCGATACGACCGACGATTCCGCCGGCAAATGAGGTGCTGACCAGGCCTCCCGCCTTGGTGGACAGGTTGACCTCGGCATAGTTGGAGCAACTCTCGATGGTGGTGTTGGGATTGGTGATTTGACCGACGATGCCTCCGAGATACATATTGCCGCTCATCTTCACTCCGCTGGCGTTGCTCACGCTGCCGTAGTTGCAGCATCCCGACAGGACGACGGGAGCACCGGAACCGGCACATCCTACGATACCGCCCATCCTGAGGCCCATAGTTCCTGCGGCGGGCAGAGCCAACGTAATAGGAACGTAGGACCATACGTCGGAAATGAGTATCTTGTCGCCTCCCTTGTTGTTCTTGACAACGCCGGCAAGGGCGCCTGCATAGCAGCTTTCCGAAGCCGAATCGATGGTAATGGCGCTGGTGCCGTCATAATCTCCGGAAGGCGTGCACCCGAGCTTCAGGTTCGTAATCACATTGTCGTCGTTGACGGTGTGGAACAGGCCGAAACGGTCAAGGTTCGGGTGCTGGGAAGAGTTGATTACGAAATTGTAGATGCTGTGCCCCTGGCCGTCCAGGTTGCAGCGTCCGGGGAGGGGCGTCCACTCGTCGCCGCCGAAGTCGATGTCGGCGGTGAGCTTGACCAAATCGCCCTTGACGTAGGCGTTGATGTTCTCAGCCCAGGCATTGAGATCGGCCTTGCTGCCTATCTCCATGGGAATCTTGGTGCCACCTGAGATGCTGCCGAAGATTACGCCGCCGTTTATGGGGAATACTGCTTTTTTGCTGCTGCTGCGGACGTATTTGCCGCCGGCCGTCGTGGTAGCGAAGGTCACGCCGCTGTTGAATTCAGCTGGCATAATGGCAATATAGAACCGGCCCTGGCTGAAAGTCCCGCTTTCAGGGGACACGGAAACGTAGGTGGTGCCGGTCGCGGTCGCAACGGGATCGCTGCCGCTCATGTCAATATCGGCTCCGCTAGTGATGGACTCGCCGGCATTGCCGTAAAAGGTGACGCTGCTGACGACGTCGGTTGTGATGTCGAAAGCCACAAGGGACACGACGTTCCTGAACAGCATGGAGCCACCGGAAGACAGGGCCACCGACACAAGTGCGTCAGGAGCCACGTTCCTGCCGGCAGGAACCACCTGATACCGATTGAGATTGATGGTCGCGCCTTTCTCCGTGCGGCTATTGGCTGCACTGAAAGGATACACGGCGCAGAATTCCGTCGCTCCGTCGGCTACCGTTCCGCTGATAGTGGCGCTTTTGCCGTTGACGTTAGATACGGTGAATTCGTTGGGCTCGGCATTGATTCCGTCGAAGACGGCTACCTTGTCGCCGTCGCTCCAGCGGACGCTGAGGCCGTCGAGCCAGGCCTTGGTGCCGGTGTCTTCGAACTGGACGGTGAATTCCATGGGCTTCAGGCCATCCCGGGAGGGTGCGATTTCATGAATGGCATCCTTTACACAGGCTGCAGTCAGGATCATTGCCGTCGCCGCAGCGATAAATAAAACTGTTCTTTTCATAAGGCTACCATTCATAATTGGTTAAATCATTGAAATCTTCCGACTCCACGATGTATGATGAGCATAGCACATGCTCTTCCTGCCACTTTGCGTATTCGCAAAGCGGCGAGTCATAATGTGTCGTATGTTTGTTCATCTATATATTTTTTATGATTATTCTTCTCCTTCGGCGAACGCTTTCAGGGCCCTGGCCATTCCGTGGCCGAACTGGCGCAGCTTGTATGGATATACAAGGGCGTCGTTGGAATAGGCAAACGGGAATTCTATGGTGCGGGAGACCTTGATGCCGGGGATGTTGGCCAGAGCCCACCCGGTGGCGTTCATGCCGTCGGTATAGTTGTGGCCTGCGTTCCAGCTGACTCCGTAAGGCAGGTCGTCGGAAGTGCGGTAGTTAAGTCCCCCTTCCTGGTATTTTTCCATCAGCCGCGAGAATACGAACTCCTCTGGTTTCGAGTTCTCCTTGAACGGGGTGTAGATATAATTGTCGTTGTACTTGTAGAGTTTGGGATCGTGGCAGTCCAGATAAACGTCCGGCTGCGTCTCTGCCATAAGGCTGGCCAGGGCGGCGGTTTCGGGAAAGAGGAAATCGGTATAGTCCCTGTTATGGTCGTGCGGGAGCCTCCATTTGCCCTGGTCCCCCTCCACGGCGCCGTCCATGTCCACGAAAGGGACGACGTTCAGCTCGATGTTGTCCCGGAGCCATTCGCCCAGTTCGCTATCTTCCAGGAATGCGGCAGTGATGCCTTCAACGACGTATCCGGCCGGAGCTTCCGAGCAGTGGTGGCGGCAGCTGACGACGACGGATAGTTTCGGGGTCGCTTTCTTGGGCATGATCCTGAAGAAAGGGACGTCCCTGCCCTTGCGGCTCTTGCACAAGACGCCTGTCTCATACTGGCCTTTATGCGGCGCGTTTATGAATGAATACCACATTTCAGGGGTGTAGGGGTGACATTCATAGAACCATACTTCCTTAGCGTCGGCAGGGAAGTCGTAGGTGAACTGGAACTTGGTGGCCCCTTCCTCGGCAAGGTACTCATAGGACTTACCCTTATCCAGCGACACTACCGGACCGCGCTCGCAGATGGCGAAACTCTTGGTGAACACGAAGGTCAGCTTCTTGCCCTGCGCGCCCGTGACGCGGAACGCCCAGTAGAACCAGGCTTTCTTGGATCCCCTCAATTCCTGGTGGACATAGACCGTGTCGTTCACCATCCTTTCAAACACGATGTTGCCGGCCGGAAGGTTCTTGTCCACCACCACTTCTCTGCCCGGATTGCAAGCAGAGAGAGCGGCCACGATAACTGTAAGGATAAACAGATAGAAACGTTTCATTGCTATTCGCTTTTATATGGTCCGTGTATTGATTTCACTTTATACTCTTTGTCGGTGTCGTCGAGAACGTAGACGTAAAAAAGCCCGTCATCTGAGACGCGAATGACTATATGGCCGCCCTCGCACTTGCAGTTTTCATATATTTCGGGCGAGGCTTCGACGAGAGTCATCGGAAGGTTCGTGAAGAACATATCCTGCTTCCCGGAATACTCTTTTATGATGTTCTGGTTGGGCTGGATGCTGCGTTCATAGAAAGTCTGCGTCACAACCACCTTCGGCTGGTAAAGCTCGGCTTCTATGGCATAGGACGCCTCATTTGACATGTGATGGTGAGACTTCATCGCTTCAACGCTCCTGCCAATTGCTTCCGCTACCACTTTGCAAGTGTTCTTCTGATTCATATCGCCGCTGGTGAAGTAATCGAACTTGCCGTAACTCAGCAGAAAGGCGCAGGAGAGTCCGTTCTCTCTTTGTACCTTGGTGTCGACGATGGCGTTGCCGTCCCAGGCCATCCCGCTCGCCGCATATCCGAAAACGCGGAAATCCGGATAAGTTTCAGGGTGATATAATGGCGCCAGCTGTTTGTCTGTGCCTACGTGGAAGCTCTCGACAACCAGCCCGTTGTGCTCCGTATTGTATTGAATGAACTTGCGATAGTTTTTTAACGTTATAAGTTTTTCGTCGTCCGGATAATCGGGGTATGACCTGTCGATAAGCCGGTCGAAAGGCAAGCTGGAGTACAAGCCCATCGGACCGGCAAGGGCATAGCCGCCTTCCGGATGCATTTTACGCCCTTTGCCTATGTATCCGTAATGGTCCATATGGTAGTGGGTGATAACACAGTAATCCAGGTGGTTATGGCCTTCAGGCAGGAAATGGAGAATGTAGTCGGCATAAACCTGCCAGGGCTCTTCTTCATCTGAAGGCCGGGCAGGAACGGACTCGTACTTTGACGGCTTGTAGCCGAACAAGTCGCCGGCGTCCACGAGCAGGGTAGTACCGTCAGGGTAAATGATGAACGTGCATTCCCCGCGCCCCGTGTTGACGGCATGGATGTCAAGCTGGCCTTCCCGCCAGCCCGGCAGGGTCTCACCGACCTGTACGGCCGGAGGCTGCAGGACTGACAGGAGCGTCAGAACCAATGGTAAAACCAAGAACATTACTCGCAGGTATAAGGACCGTTTATGGATTTCACGTTATACTTCTTGTCGGTGTCGTCGAGCATATAAACCCAGAACTTGTCGCCGCTATCCGCTACCCTGATGACCACGTGGCCGTTCATGCCCTTGCATGCGTTGTAGATGTCGGAGCGGGCCGTGATGAGGCTCTGGTCTATGTTGGTAAAGTACAGGTCTTCGGAGCCGGAGTATTTCTGGATGATGCTTTGCTGGGGCTGTGTAGTCAAGGCATAGAAGCTCTGGGTGACGACGACCTTGGGCTTGTAGGCCTCTGCTTCCACATCGTAGGTGGCTTCGTTGGACATGTGGTGGTGGGCCTTCATCGCTTCGATATTCTTTCCTATGGACTTTGCGACGGCGGTGCAGGTACTCTTCTCGTTCAGGTCGCCGCTGGTGAAATAGTCGAACTTGCCGTAGCTAAGCAGGAATGCGCAGGAAAGGCCGTTTTCGTAGCGTGCGTGGGTGTCATATTCCTTCGTCCCGTCCCAGACCTTTCCGTTGACGGCATAGCCGAAGACCTTGCAGGACGGATACTTGGCTGCGTCGTATTTCATCGCGAGCTGTTTGTCTGTGCCAATCTGGAAGCGCTCTGCCTTGAGGCCCGTGGCCCTTGACTGATAGTCCAGGAATTTGGCAAACATGGTCCTGGAATCCGGAGCTGCGTTTGCGTCGTCGTCTTCGCTGTTTGTCGCGTAGTCGGGGTAAAGCCTGTCGATGGATTTGTCGAACTTGACGTCCTGGTACAGCCCCATGGGACCTGCAAAAGCGTATTCTCCAGCGGTGTTGTTGATGCGCCCGGTACCCAGATAGGCCATGTGGTCGATGTGGAAATGCGTCAGCACGAAGTAGTCTATCCTCGAATGTCCGCTCGGCATAAAGTACTTGATATAAGAGCCGTAGGTCTTATAGGGAATGGATTCCGTCGTTGGACGTACAGGCACCCTGTTGGCCTTCTTGCTCATATACAGGTCGCCGGCGTCCACGAGCATGGTAGTGCCGTCGGGAAGGATGAAGAAGGTGCACTCACCGCTTCCCGTGTTGATGGCGTGGATATCCAGGACGCCTTCCTGCCAGTGGGGAAGCGGCCTTCCGACCTCCACCTCGAAAGCGCCCCGGGTGTCGGTTTGATTGTTGTTCTGGCCTCCGTTGTCGGGGGTAACCTTGGGTCCGCAGGCGACGGCGGCCAGTAAAGTGATTACAATCAGTTTGTTTTTCATTGCAAAGTGGCTTTTATTCCGTAGATGAAGTGGCGGGGCGCATTGCCTCCGGAAGCGGATGATGCGGAAATCTTGATCCGGGTTTCCGAAGTGGCGCCCGATATGTAGAATTCAAATCTGGAAGTAGGCTTGTATATACTTGCGTTATAGGAGGAGCCTGCAGTCATCAGGTACTCGGTTCCGATATCGTACTTCGAGCCGCTCAGGCTGCCGAGGTCACCGCTCTTGGCCTCAACCTTGACACCATTGGTGTCCTGGCCTTCCGTCTGGCTGGCCTTGCCGCCAGTGAAACTGCCGGCCCCGAGAATGGTGATGGGAATGACGGCCTTCGAAGTGGAGGAATACCTGGCGATATCCAGGGTCAGGACTATGTCCTTCGTACCGGAAATCTTTGAGAATTTGGGCGTTATCATATAATTGTCCTGCTGGCCGGTATTGTTCATCTGGATGGCGCCCGGGCGTTCGTCCACATAAACGAATTCCCAGTCCTGTACGCCGCGGTTCTTGATGTAGTCGTCGCAGGCCCTGATATTCACCTTGAGTTCGGGGTAGTCCCACAACTGGCCGATACTTCCGGAAGAAGACCATTTTCCGCTGTTGTTGGTACCTGGCTCAAGACCGTCGAAAGTCTCGGCAGTTCCGTTATAGATGGTGCCCAGAAGGTAGTTGATGGCATCGCCGCCGTATGTGAAGAGGTCGAACTGCTCGTCGAAAATGAGATTCGGGTCATCGTCCTTGACAAGTTCCAGGTAATAGGAACCGTACTGCTTGTAGGTCTCATCGTAAGCCACTTTCACCTTACCCGGGGCATCCATGTTGAGCCACAGTTTGTTGCCGCCTTCGGAGATTGGCTGGAGCGCACCGATGGCCTTTTCGACCTTGTAGAATCGGGTGTGGTTCGGCGTGAAGTTATAGTAGGGAAGCGCGGAAAGCATGTGTTTGCAGGTGCCTATGCCGCCGGCTCCTGAATAGGAGGTGAAGCCCAGCTCCAGATCTTCGTTCTTGATGGTGATTTCACCGACTGCCGGGGCGTCGATGATGAGTTCCCAGACGCCGGGCTGGCTCTCAGTGCAGCTGCCGCAGTCCACACCGTTCAGGAAGACGTTTATCTTTTTGTTGGTGAACTCCTTGATCGTGGTCACTATGGGGCTCAGGGGCTTTCCGTTGAGGCTTACGTTGAAGGTGATTTCGCCGGCTCGGGACGGAGTGCCTGCAATGGGTATGACTATGGAGTTGTTGCCCGGTGTCAAGGAGAAGTCGCCTCCGTAAATGGACAGGCCATCCGTGGCTCCGCTCATAGAACAGGCGATCGATATGGTTTCCGCGCCGGTGGCATTCTTGTAGGGGATGGCGAGGAAGGCGTTGCTCGGCTGGCTCTGTTTCAGCAGACCGGATAAGTAAAGTTCGCCTAATTCGAAATTGGTTTTGTCTTGCATGACCACCACGGGATAACGGTTGCCGCAGTGGACCAGGTAGAATGTCCCCTCCCTGGCTTCTCCCATGTTGCTTGACACCTGGATGTAATATGTCTGATATTCGGTGCCGTTGCCGGAGCCGCTTTCGGGATTCAGGTGAATCCAGTCCAGGTCGCACTCTGAAGTCCATTCTCCGGAACAGAGGAGATACTGGGAAATGTTCTGCTCGAAGCAATCACAGGATATGGAGTCAAATTCCCTTTGTACACATCAACTTCTTTTTGGCATCCTGTAAGCAACAGGAGGCTCAGGCAGATTATTGAAAAAGTCTTTTTCATATCAGTGTGTGTTTTTTACCAACCATAATTCTGTCCAAGCCCCTCGTTGAGCGTGACGTCGGCGGAGGGGATGGGGTAGAGATACTTTTTCTCCGACCAGGTATAGCCCTCGCAGAAAGCGGAATAGGCAATGATATAGCCGTGGTCGCCTTCCGATAGGTAGTGGCCGGCGGAGGAGAGAGAAGAGCCGTTATAATTGATGGCAAGCACGTTGATGCCTGATTTTTCCACCACTTTGGCGGACACGTAATTGTCGGGCTGGCCGTCGCCGTCAAGGTCGAGGTTCTGCTCTATTCCTTGAATCCAGATGCCGGTCTTTGGCATTATCAGGCGCTCGCCTATGTGCCAGCGCATCACGTCCTGCATCCTGAGTCCTTCCATGACAAACTCGGTCCCGCGCTCGCGGCGTATTTCCAGGATTATTGGATCGGTGACCGTGTTCAGGAAGTAATCAACAAGATACGGGTCGGCGCTGGTCGGATAAATGCTTTTGACGCCGGCCCTTTCCCGTACGAGTTTGACCGACTTGTCCCATACATCCTGCGTGCATTCGCCGAGTTCCGCCTTGGCTTCCGCGTAGCTGAGGAGAATCTCCGCATAGCGTATGAGGGGGACGTCCGAGTAGGTACCGTCGGAGATCTCGTCCTTGATGACATCGGTGAGCCATTTTACGGGCTGGTAGCCTGTCTTGGCGCACGCAAGGTTGGGCGGGTATGCCTTGGTGCCGTTGTCGCGCTTGAATCCGGGGGTGCGGACGGTCTGGGCGAAACGGTAATCACGGTCCTTTATTTCGTCGTTCAGGGTCGCGGTGTAGTAGTCTTTGCCTGAGTATTTGCCGGTGAACGGCGTGCCGTCAAGGCAAAGGTAGGTCAGCATGAAGTCCCTGTTGAGGGCCCAGATGTAGTGGCCGGTGTTATTCAAGTAGTCATTGATGGAATACTCTTTATTGTTAACTCTCAGCGCTTCATCGTAGTCTCTTGCCCAGATGAACTCATTGGTGTAGCGTGAGCAAGCGTCTGCGTTCGTGAACATATCCCTGTATTGGGTCTGCCTGTTTGCCGCATTGTCGGTCAGGGAGTAGAGCTTGGAGTCCATTATCTCTTCGCAGGCCTTGATGCATTCACGCAGATACATATTGCCTTCTTCCTTCTCGGCTGCGGTCCAGGCGGTGCCTTTGGAAGGGTCGGTCTCGTGGTACTTGCGGTAGGTGCCTTCGTAGAGGCAGAAACGGGCCTTGATGCCGAGGGCTACGTACTTATTGATGTTGGTGCTGCGGATTCTGTACTTGTCGTCGCCGAGGCAGTTTTTGCAGGCGTAGTCCAGATCTTCCAGAATTTTGGCAGCGACAACGGACCTGTCGTCTCTTGCCCGGTAGAGTTCCGCCTCATCGGTGGGGTCGAGTACGTGGTCGTACCAGGGGACGGCTCCGTAGCGTTGGAGCTTGGCTATGTAGAACATCGCTCTGAAGAAGCGGCCAACACCTTCATAGTGGGCCATGATGGTAGGAGTAGTCTCCGCTGCGCCCATATTTTCTATGAAGTAGTTTATGGATCGCAGGGATGTCCAGCTCCAGGAACTGTTGTCGGACACTCCGTAGCGGCCGGTGTAGAACAAGTACTCTCCGTCCCATGCCTGGGCGTCCACGTATTTGTCCGCATCCAGGAGATCCTTGATTTCCGTTGCATAGGCACGTATGAGGCCGTTGGTGTAGATCTGGAGCGAAGATTCGTCGGTGAAGAAGTATTCACTCTCTATTGCATTGGGGCTGACCTTCGTCAGGAAGTCAGTGCAGGAAACGGCAAGCAGGGAAAGAATCGCCGGGAGTATAATGGATTTCTTCATCTTTTTAGAATTTAAGGTTCATGCCGAGAGTGACAGTCTTTATCATCGGGTAGGCATTGCCGTCTATCACGTCGCTATAGTCGGAGTCGCCGCTGCCAGCCGTTTCAGGGTCGATGTTCGGGGCCCATTTCCACATAGGGGTGATTGTGAACAGGTTTTCGCCGTTCAGGAAAAGTTTGGCTCCGGACACGCCGATGGCTTTGCATACTTTTTGGCTGAAACTGTAGTCTATCTGGATGTTCTTGACTCGCAGGTAGGCTGCATTCTGCATGTATCTGGTGTTGGGTATTTCCAGCAGCAAGTCTTTGCTGTTCGTGCCTCTGGACTGGTAGCAAGTTATTCTGGGCCAGTAGGCAGTATCGGCGTTAAGACATTCGGCGCCGTCTTCAGACAGCTGGCACATGGTGGGACTGTCCATGGCGTGGATTTTCGGCAGGAAGTACAGGAATGGCCTGTCGTATTTGCCCCAGAAGTAGCTGGCGTCGGAGCCCGGGTACCAGTCTCTCTTGCCCACGCCCTGCAGGAATACGGATAGTCCTATTCCGTTCCATGTCGCAGACATATTGACGCCGTAGCGGTATCTTGGGGACTTGTTACCCACTATCCTCATGTCGCCGTGGTCGGCTAGTGTGAGGTTGCCACAATCGATTACGTCGTCATCGTTGAGGTTTGCAACCTTGACTTGACCTGGCCTGTTGACTTTGTCGGAAGACTGCTGGAAGGTCTGTTTTGCATGGTTGGCAATGTCTTCATAATCCCTGAACAGGCCTTCTACTTCGTACCCCCAGAGTTCGCCGAGTTCCATGCCCACATAGTATTGGGGATTTCCTGCTATGATGTTGGAAATGGTTCCGAGCGAATTGCCGTCGTTTCCATCGTACTTGGTGATGAAAGACCTGCTGTCCCACAGGGTGCCTTTGATACTGTACTTGAATGGCTTGCCTCCAAGCTTGAACTGGTCGCGCCACTGGAGTGACAGCTCCCAGCCCTTGGTCTGCATAGCGGCGTAATTGCCTTTCGGGGCGGAAGCACCGTACACCGGGGGCAGGGTGACGCCGGTGGTGTACATATTGGTGGTGTTGCGGATGTAGTAGTCGAAGGCGGCTGAGAAGCGGTTCTTGAACATGTCGATGTCAATGCCGGCATCGTAGGTTGTAGCGGTCTCCCAGGTAAGGGATGAAGGTACCAGGCTGGCAACCGTAGTATATGACGGCAGGGAGCCGTCGATGACTATGTCTTCAGCCTTCTTGATGGTCATAGTGGATGTGTACTTATAAGGGTCCACGTTGCCGTTTCCCATCGAACCTGCGGAAAGCCTTATCTTGGCATTGTCTAGCACGCCGCGGCTCCATCTCATCCAGGGCTCGTCCGAGAGTCTCCAGCCTATGGATGCGGAGGGGAAGAAGCCCCAGCGGCTGTTGATGGGGAACTTGGAGGAGCCGTCGTAGCGGCCGCTGACTTCTACCAGATAGCGTCCGAGAAGGGAATAGTTGACGCGGAAGAAGGCGCCCAGGTAGGACCATTCATTGCCGCCCGAGGTTACGCTGGCTTCGCCTTCCATGAGCGCGAAAGAGGGCTTATCTGAAATGAAGCCCACCCTTTCCGCGGTCGTCGTCTTGTATGTGCGCCATTCGATGTTGTAGCCCACGAGGGTTGTGAGGCTGTGCTTTTCCCCTATCTTCGGGGTCCAGGTTGCATAAATGTTCGCCGCCTGGTAGTCGGTCCTGTAGGTCGTCTGGGTGAGTCCGTCGCCGTACTTGTCGCTTTCATAAAGGATTACGCCCGGTTCCTTGGAATAGGACACCAGGTTCTGGACCAGCAGTCTCGTGCGCCCTGTGTAGTTGTAGGAGTAGTCGGCCTGGAGTTTGAGCACGTCCTTGATAATGCTTGCATCCAGCCCCGTTTTGTTGCGCAGGTAGATGTAGTCGTTCTCCAGGTAGTTTTTCCCCTCCACGAAAGCGGCGTATCCGGAGATACCGGCTGCAGGGGTCCAAGTGCCGTCCGGGTTCTTGAGGGGCGTCATCGGCTGGAGGCAGTGCTGGATGTATCGGTAAGGCGACTGGCCGGACTGGGTGCGTGGAATGTGGGAGAAATTGGTGCTGATGCTTGTGTTGTTGGTCAGGGAAAGCCAGGGACGGATTTTAAGCGTTCCCTTGGCGCGCATACTGAATTTCCTGTATTTTTCGTTGCCGATCCTGAAGACGCCGTCGGAACCGTAGTAGCGTCCGGACACGTAGTAGTCGGCGTTCTCGTTGCCTCCGGACACGGAGATGTTGTGTTCCGTGGAGCCGTGCCAGTCGTTGTAGAACTCTTTCATCCAGTCGTGGCTGTCCAGATAGACGTAGCCGAATCCGGGAACTTCGTTGGACCGCACCACTTTTGCAAGTGACGGGTCGTTCTTGCGCCTCATTATTTCATTGTAGATGTTCTCTGAATACGGAGCCTTGGAGTCCAGGTGGTTCAGGAGCGTTCTGGAAGCGTTGTAGTAGCCCGTATAGGCCGCTTTCCACCAGTCCAGCCATTCGTTCGGGTCGGTAATGCCGTCGGGGATAACGGTCCTGCGGTTGATGCTGAAGGAGCCGCTGTAGTTGATTACGGGGCGGCCTTTCTGGGCGGCCTTCGTGGTCACGAGTATAACGCCGAAAGCGCCCCGGGCGCCGTACACTGCGGCGGATGAAGCATCTTTAAGCACGGAGATGCTCTCGACGTCCTGCGGGTTTACGGAGCTGAGGCTGCCCTCCACGCCGTCAATCAGCACGAGGGCGTCGCCACCGGCTCCGATAGAAGTCTCGCCACGGACGTTGTAAGAGCCTTCATGTGAGGGCTTGCTGTCGTTGATGGTGATGTTGAGGCCGGGGATTTCGCCTTGCAGGGAGCGCAGCAGGTTTGAATTGGCGCGGTTTCCGACTACCTCGCTTCCGACAGCATCCACGGAGCCCACAAGATCCCGCTTCTTCATGGTGGCGTAGCCCACCACCACGACATCGTCCAGGGCGATCAGCTCCTGCTCGACCTTTATGTTGCATTCAGACTGCTTTTCGGAGATGGCGACTTCCGCTGACCTGTAGCCAAGGCAGGAGACTATGATAGTAGCCGGGCCTTCGACGTCGTCCAGGGAATAATAGCCTGTGGGGTTGGTCATAGCTGCATTCTTTGTGCCTTTCAGCATGACTACGGCCCCCGCAACCGGCTGGTCTGAATCGTCAGTCACCACGCCGGTCACGCGCCGAAAAGGGTTTGTGTCCTGGCTTTGCTTTTGGGTTTGTGCTTGTGCCTGGCTTGCAGGCTGGTTGTTCAGTACCAGCTGCCGGCCGTTCATCGTTACCTTGATTCCCGGCCAGATTTCGGCCAGGATCGCAGATACGTCCTTGTTGTCGGCCTTCACCGATACAATCCTGTCCAGGTCGAGCTCGGAATCCACATACGCGAAGGTGTAGTCCGATTTTTCCTCAATGGCTTTAAGCAACTGCCTCGCTGGCACCTGCTGCAAATTGACGGATACTTTCGGCATCTGCGCAAAAGCGGAAAATGAAGAGCATAGCAATATGGCCAGAATAGTGGCCGCCATGGTTACCCGTTTTCTTTTCATTTTGAACTATTAGTGATTTATTAAAATGACGGCTA
>JAFWPT010000367.1 GCA_017509375.1 Bacteroidales bacterium
CCGGGACGGAAACCAAAAAGTGAAAAAAAATTTGCGCGTTCGGAATTTTTGCGTACCTTTGTAGTCCCAAAAGGCAAGAATGCGGAAATAGCTCAGTTGGTAGAGCACGACCTTGCCAAGGTCGGGGTCGCGAGTTCGAGTCTCGTTTTCCGCTCCAGACGCTTGAAAATCAAGCAGTTAAGCCTTCCAAAAACAAATTTTGGAAGGCTTTTTTGTTGTGAAAAGCCCGATATAATTGACAACCCGCTCCCACGCCCTTGGAAGCAAGTTTGTGCTCTACCAACCGAGCAAAGCACAAAACAGGCTGAAAACAGGGTAAAACAAGCAGAAAAGGTCCTTATTTGTGACTGAACCTTCCCCAAACAGCTACCCGTCACAAACCAGTCGTCACAGTCATAACTCCAGTTTAAGGTCTTTGTCGCCGGCGAGAATATGGAATTCTCCGGGGCAGAGGAAGGCCTTTCCGTTTCCGTCCAGATAACCCAGGTCCTTGAGGGGGTCTACCGTGAAGGTGAATACTTCCGTCTCACCGGCCTTTACGTGACGCTTCTCAAAATACTTCAATTCTCTCTCCGGACGGGTTATAATCTGGCAGTAGGGGTCCTGGACATACCACAGCACGGTTTCCATCCCGTCCACGGTCCCCGTGTTGGTAACGCTCACTTCGACCTGGAACGGGGCGTTGAGGGAGGCTTCTCCCACCAAACGCAAATCGCTGTACGCAAAAGATGTGTAACTCAGGCCGTGCCCAAAGCGATACAGGGGCTCCGATGTGATATCCTTGTAGATGCCCTGGGTGCCTCTTCTGCCGGATTTATGCCGGTTGTAATAGATTGGAATCTGCCCTGTGCTATAAGGGAAGGTAATGGCAAGTTTGCCGGACGGGTTTATGCGTCCGGAAAGGATGCCGGCAAGGGCTGATGCCCCGTTGATGCCCGGTTGCCACGTTTCTAGCAGGGCATCGGCAAGAGGCTCGATCCGGCAGAGTTCCAGCGGACGGCCATTTGTAAGGGTTACAACAACCGGCTTTCCAAGGGTCTTGAGCCTTGAGAGAAGTTCCTCCTGCCCCCGGGGAAGAGCGATGCTTGAGCGCGAAGTGTTCTCCCCGCTCCAGCCCCGTTTCTCGCCCATGCAATAGATGATGACATCGGCCCCGGAAGCCGCCTCAAGCGCTTTTGCAAAGCCCGAACTGTCTTTGGCCTCCACGTCGCAGCCGGCGGCGTAAAGCACATTGGCAGAAGGAAATTCACGCCGGATTCCATCAAGGAATACGTCAACGTCGGCAGGCTTTCCGTGCCCAGCCCAACTGCCCAGAAGGTCTGTGGCGTTATTGGCCAGGGGGCCTATAACAGCGATGCTGGAGGGTTCCCTCAGTGGCAGTACGCCATTATTTTTGAGAAGCACCATGGACTCAGCCGCAAGCTTTCCGGCGGTCTCCAGTGCATCTGGAAGCAGGAAGCGCTCTTCTTCCCGGCTTTCGGTCGTGTAGGGATTCTCGAACAGTCCAAGGCGGAATTTCACCCTGAGCGTGCGGCGTACGGCCTCATCCACTTCAGCGAGCGGGACCTTCCCGTCCTCTACCAGTTTCTCAAGATACTTGTCATAGCCGTGGGACATCATGTCCATGTCCAGGCCGGCGTTCATGGCCATGGCCGATGCTTGCTCAAGGTTGGCACAGTATCCCTGGTTAATGAGCTGTTGCACCGCGCCCCAGTCCGACACCACGAGGCCGTCGAAGCCCCAGTCGTTACGCAGGACGTCTGTAAGGGTGTACTTGCTGGCCGATGCAGGGGTGCCGCTTATGTCGTTGAAGGCGCTCATGAGGCTTACGGCGCCGGCATCGACGCTCATCTTGTAGGGAAGCAGATAAGTGTTCCATAGGGTCGGACGAGAAATCTCCGTATAGACATAGTCACGCCCCGCCTCCGAAGCCCCATAGCCCACATAGTGCTTGAGGCAGGCTGCGACGGCATCCTTTCCGGAAAGTCCGGCTCCCTGATAGCCGCGTACCGTCGCAGCACCAAAAACGCCGTTTACATACGGGTCTTCTCCGTAGCCTTCCGCCACCCGCCCCCAGCGGGGATCACGGGCGATGTCAATCATGGGAGAGAATGTCCAGTCGACGCCGCTTCGGCGCGCTTCACGCGCACTATGGGCGCACATCTTTTCCACAAGTTCCGGATTCCAGCTGCAAGCCTGGGCCAGGGAGATGGGGTACACTGTCCTGAATCCGTGGATATCGTCATATCCAAAGAGGATGGGAATCCCCAGACGGGACTCCTCCACGGCCTTTTTCTGCATGGAATTCCGCAGGGCGGCATCCTCTCCGAAGTATATCAGGGAACCAATCTCCGCGGGAATCGGACCAAGCACCTCCCCGATGTTATTGATATTGTCGTTCCAGCCAAGTGTGTACTGGTTAAGCTGCATCACCTTCTCGTGAAGCGTCATCTTCGAGAGCAACTCCTCTATGCGTCTCTCCTCCGTCACGTCAGCGCCGGCGTAAAAGTCGTGCATCACATACCATGCCCGCTTTTTCACGCCTTTGTCCGAGAGCAGTCCCTTGCGATTGAACCAGTTCTGGTTTACGGGATGCTGGCGGTAGGGGCTCAGGAAATCAAACAGGACCCACGGGGAAATACCCGCTAGATTGGGGATGTTCCGGAACATTGCAAGGTTGTCACGGTAGAGCGCGACTTGATAGTCCTCGCTCCAGGATGAAGCAATGTCCGGGTCACCTGTACGGCCCGAAAGGGCCTCTCCGCCGAACTCGCTTATTACCAGCGGTTTGTCAGTGAAGACACTCCAGGTAATATCTTTTGCGGATTTCGGCCAGGGCGCATACCACCCCATGTATTTGTTGATACCGATTACATCGAGCTTGCCGGCGAAGTTGTCTTTCATCAGGAAGCGGTCCGCCTCCTCGACATAGTTCGCATTGTCGAAGGCCGATGCAAACAGTCTTGAACTGTCCAGGGACCGTCCGTACTCCAGCAGGCGTGAAAGGAAAGCATCCCTTTCTGCAGAAGGCCTTGTCTCGTTTGATATGCTCCAGAAGCCGATGGCGCACCGGTTTTTGTCACGCGCGACCATCTCCTCCAGGTACACCTTCGCCTTGGCATACGTTTCATCCCCCCCGAAATCTATTCCCTGCCACAGGGGAATCTCTTCCCATATCAGAAGCCCTTTTGACTCGGCATAGCGCACGATCCGCTGGCTCTGGGGATAGTGCACAAGCCTGATGGCGTTGCAGCCAAGTTCAATCGCCGCATCAACGAGGAAACGGGCATCTGCCTCGGAGGTCGCACGCCTTTTCTCCAAGGGGATCTCCTCGTGGAAGGAGACGCTCTTGAGAAAGGTCTCCTCTCCGTTTACAAGGATTCGGGTACCGCTTACCGAGATTTCCCGGAAGCCGATGTCTTCCGTTACGGAATCTTCTCCATAAGAAAGTGTAACAGGGTAAAGAACAGGCTTGAGGGGTGCCCAGAGACCGAGCTTGCGCACCCGTGCTTCTCCGTGAACCCGGCCTTCCGCATCTGCATCAAGAGAAACATTCAGCTTCAGGGACGGAATGGAAACGGTGAATTTTTGCCCGGGAGTAGATACAAGGGCATCAATGGCAATCCTGTCGCGCGAGCCCGGAACTAGGCGCACAAAGTAGTCTTTGATATGGGCCTGGGGTACACTGATC
>JAFWPT010000368.1 GCA_017509375.1 Bacteroidales bacterium
CACCCGGAGAAGGCGCAGCAGCTGAAGAAATGCGTGGCTCCGGACTTTCCAGCCGCCGACATTATAGTCTTGGACGATGCTTACCAGTACCGTAAGCTGACTCCTTCCCTGAGTATCGTACTCAGCGACTACAGCCGCCCTGTGACTACCGACTCCCTGCTACCGTCCGGCCGCCTGCGTGACCTTAAGTCCAGGCTGTACGACTGCGACGTGGTCATAGTGACAAAGTGCCCTTACGAATTGGATGACAGCGAGAAAGCAGAAGCTGCACGCATCCTTGGGTACGACTCCTATGACCCGCAAAGCTGCTCCGCCGTCCGCAAGGGACGCAGCCAGACATTGCTGTTCAGCCGCATAGCCTACGGCCGCATGACGCCCGTCTATCCCGAGGCCGACAGCCGCTACACCTATTCCAAGAAAATTGTGCTTTTCAGTGGGATAGCCAACGATCTGCCTTTGCGTAAGTATTTGAGTGACAGCTATAAGATAGTGGATCATCTGCATTTCCCGGATCACCACAGCTACACCAGGGCGGATGCGGGCAGATTCCGGGCGGCAATCAAGCGCAACCCCACTGCGGCATTTGCAACCACGGAAAAGGATGCGGTGCGCCTTAAAGACCAGCCGAAAATACCGGCAGAGATGAAGGAGAGGCTCTTCTGCCTGCCCATAAGCGTAGAGTTCCTCTCCGAGCGCGAACGAGAATTATTCACCAAAACTATAACCGGATTATGAAACTTAAACACACTTTCTTCTGTGTGCTGACCACTTTTGCAGCCCTGACAGCCGCAAACGCACAAGACCCCGGAATGGCCGACTGGCAGTCGCCTCAGGTTTTAGAGGAAAACCGCCTTCCCATGACCGCCTATGTGCATTCAGATGCCCCTTCGATGAGTTTGGACGGCATCTGGAAATTCCATTGGGAGGATTCTTTCAAAGCTGTGGCCGTGAACGGCTTCGAGGCCTCAGGTTTCGATGATTCCGCCTGGGACGAAATCCCCGTTCCTGGCATCTGGGAACTGTACAGCTACGGTGACCCCATATATGTGAACCACTCTTACCCCTGGGTAGGCCATTACGAGAACAACCCTCCCTACGTGCCCACGGAGCATAACCACGTGGGGCAGTACCGCCGTCACTTCAGCCTGGGCAAAGAGCAGCTCAAGAGACAGGTGGTGCTGCGAATCGGCAGTGCTACGTCCAACGTGCGTGTTTGGGTGAACGGCAAGGCCGTGGGCTACAGCGAAGACAGCAAGCTGGAGGCGGCATTCGACATAACCCCCTTCGTCAAGAAAGGCGACAACCTGATCGCATTGGAGATAATGCGCTGGTGCGACGGCACTTACCTGGAGTGCCAGGATTTCTGGCGCCTCTGCGGCATCGCCCGGGGCGTCCGGCTGGATTTCAAGCCCCGCAAGGGCATCCGGGACGTGCGTGTGTATGCCGATATGAACGGGCAGTTCGACTTCGATGTCGCAGTGAAGCCCGGTGTGAAAACCGTACTCTATGAACTCACGGCACCCGACGGCAGCGTGCTCGGCAGCAGTGAAAAGGTGCTCGACGGAGCTGCCTGCTGGAGCGGACGTATCGAAAAACCTGCCCTGTGGAGTGCGGAGACCCCTAATCTCTACGCCCTTCGCGTCACCGCCAGGTCGGCCTGCAAGGCGGAGGAGACCGTCACTCTCAACGTGGGATTCCGCTCGGTGGAGATAAAGAACGCACAGCTGCTGGTGAACGGCCAGCCGGTCCTCATCAAGGGCGTGAACCGCCACGAGATGAGTCCTGACGGCGCATACAACGTGACTCGGGACGAGATGCTGCGCGACATAAAGGTGATGAAGGAGCTGAATATCAACACCGTACGCACCTGCCACTATCCCAACGACCCCTACTGGTATGAGCTCTGCGACCGCTATGGCCTGTATGTGATTGACGAAGCCAACATAGAGTCTCACGGTATGGGTTACGGCGACAAGACGCTTGCCAAGAACCCTATCTTCGACAAGGCCCACCTCGTACGCTTCCAGCGTATGGTGTACAGGGACATAAACCACCCCAGCGTAATCATCTGGAGCCTGGGCAACGAGGCGGGCGACGGCCCCAACTTCGGCAACTGCTATGCCTGGTCCAAGCAGTACGATTCCACCCGTCCGGTGCATTATGAACGCGCGGAGCTCGGTCCCAACACCGACATATTCTGCCCTATGTATGCCGGTTATGATGAGTGCGAATCCTATTGCAAGAGCAATCCCGACCGTCCCCTCATACAGTGCGAATACGCCCACTCCATGGGAAATTCCATGGGAGGATTTGCGGAATACTGGGACCTGGTGCGCAAATACCCCGTGTACCAGGGCGGCAGCATCTGGGATTTCGAAGACCAGGCCCTCCGCTGGCCGTACGACCCTGCACAGGGCAAAGTGTGCAGCACCAATGGCGCAGGCCCCCGTACAGACAAGGACAAACCCTCCTGGATCTACGTCTTCGGCGGTGACTTCAATACCTACGACGGCACAGATAACTCCTTCAATTGCAATGGTATAGTATCTCCCGACAGGGTGCCGCATCCCGGCGCCGAAGAGGTGCGTTACCAGTATCGCAGCATTCTTTGCAGCGCCAGCGCCGTTGACGTGCGTGCCGGCAAAGTGAACATCTACAACGAAAACTTCTTCATCAGCCTGGACCGCTACCGCTGCGACTGGCAGCTGGTGCAGGACGGCAAGTGCGTGCGTAACGGATCCTTCGATGTGCCCGCGATAGCGCCCCAGCAGACGCAGGCGGTGTCCGTAGCAGGCCTCGGTCTGCCTGAAACGGACGGTCACGACCTGTCGCTGTGGCTGGACTTCCGCCTCAAAGCCGACGACGGAATCCTGCCCGCCGGTACCTGTGTGGCCGCCGACCAGATAGCCCTTTCCCGTGAACTGGTGTGCAAACCTTCGCTGCTTGCGGAAACTGCAGCACCCGCCTTGGAAGAGACTCCGGAAGCTTACATCGTGCGCGGAGAGCAATGGGAAGCCGCCTGGGACAAGGCCAGCGGAGCATTGTGCTCATATAAGGTGAAAGGACGCGAGATGATCAGCATCCCTCTCATGCCGTGCTTCGGCCGTGCCGTTACGGAGAACGACCTCGGTGCCAGGCTGGACAAGAAGATGGCCTGCTGGCTGTATCCCAAATTCGACCCCATCGGCCCCATACCTGACGATGGAGACGGAGAGGTCACCATGAGCGTCATTTATCCGCTGAAGCATGCCTACGTGCAGATGAGATGGACGGCCAGCCCCGGTGGACTGCTGACAATGGAGATGTTCTTCAAGCTGAATAAAGGCGCGAAAGACGTTCCCGACTTGTTCCGCGTGGGCGTGGAGTTCGCAATGCCCGGCGAGTATTCCACCCTGGACTTCTACGGAGAAGGTCCCTTCGATACCTATTGCGACCGCCGCACCGCTGCCCGTCTGGGCCATTGGGTGCAGGATGTTGCGGAGCGCTACGATTTCGAAGCTGCCCGTCCCCAGGAACACGGCACCAACGTGGGAATACGCAGCTACAAGCTGCTGGCCGCCGACGGCACCGGCTTGGAGATTACTTCTCCGGAGCTCTTCTCGGCATCGGCCCTGCCGTTTACCCGCGCCACCCTGGACCTCAGCGTGGGAGAATGGAGGCACAGCCGTGAACTCCTGCCTCTGGTGCATAAAGAAAACAGGTCGCTGGGATTGACGGCTGTCAATTGCGACCTGTGTCAGATGGGTCTCGGGTGCGAGGATTCCTGGGGAGCTATCCCTATGGACAAATATATGATACACCCTAAGGAGTACAGCTTTACACTGTCAATATCTCCTTCTCTTTAGCGGCTACGATTTCGTCCACGGACTTGACCTTCTTGTCGGTCAGCTTCTGGACTTCGTCTTCTGCTTCTTTTTCCACATCCTCTGAAAGGCCCTCGTTCTTCTGGGCCTTTTTGAGGAGTTCAAAAGCGTCCCTGCGGGCGTTGCGCACAGTCACCTTTGTCTGCTCTCCGGTAGCCTTGGCCTTCTTGATGAGGTCCCGGCGGCGCTCCTCGGTGAGTGCGGGTACGGTGCAGCGTATGATTTCGCCGTTGTTCTGGGGGGTGAAGCCCAGGTTGGCGTCCATGATGGCCTTCTCTATTTTGGCAATCATGTTCTTCTCCCAGGGCTGGAGGGTAAGTGTCTTGGCATCCGGAGCGGCTATGGAAGCTACCTGGTGGACAGGGGTGGGAGTTCCGTAGTACTCAACCATCAAACCGTTGAAAATGGAAGGGTTGGCCTTGCCTACCCTGTAGGTCTTGAGGTCTTCCTCAAGGAAATTGAGAGCGTCCTGCATTTTCTTCTCGGCTCCGCTCACGATTTCTTTTGCTCTGTCTGTTAACATATTATGCAGTTGTTGTTATTGTTCAAATCTTTAGTCCGCCTATCCGCGGGCCTTAGTTACCGTTGATTGTAAACGAACAAAAATATCGGAAAAAACTCAAAAATCCAATAATTATTATGATATTTGCCGCATGCGCCGGTTAGTTGTTGTTTTATTGGTTCTGCTTAGCACATTCTGTGCCGCCCAGTCGCCTGTATTCAGGGGGCGTGTGATGACCGACTACAATTTCCCTTACAACGGTACATATCTCTGGTTCAATACAGGCTTCAACCCAGGCACGGTATGCTATGACGGGAGAATCTATCAAGACGTCCCCATGAACATAAATGCCCACAAGCAGGAAGTCCTGGTAAAAAAGACTGCCGTGGAGCCACCGGTGGTGCTGGAGCGCAGCCTGCTGCCATGGGCTATGCTGGACGGCTACTATTATGTGAATCTGCGCCTGGCAGGGGTGTACGGCGCCCCGGAAGGCTATTTCCAGATATTAACCGACGGCCGTCAGACGTATTACCTCCAGAGGATTAAGCTCTTTGCCCAGGATGCCGCCGATCATAACGGAGTGGACGGCATAGGCTACGACGACCGTTCCTACCGGGAGGATGTAATCAGTTATTTCCACCAGAAGAATTTATATTATACATACCGCAACGGGAAGTTCAAGCGGGTGCATCCCGGCCGCCATAAACGTAAGACCCTGGAGCCGGGCCCTCTCCCAGCGCAAGCGGAGGTAAGCACCAACGAACCCCGGGTCTTCATTTCTCCCGCGCCGTCTGCGGGAATCCAGTCTGTGTCCGGATTGCCTGCAGGCTGGTTCGCCGCCAGGAGTTCAGCCTCCGACAGGGCCGCCCTGCTCGCAGTGATAGAACAGGAAAAACTGATTGCGACCTATCGCAACAAGACATACGAGATCGGCGCCGTGCCCGCCCAGTCGGGGCCTGTAAATGTGTATGGAATAGTACGGGATGTTGCCAGCGGCGAGGCTCTGGCAGGGGTGCTGGTCTCCGATTCCACGGAGCGCATTTTCTGTTACACAGGCGACGACGGCCGTTACGAGCTGAAGCTCCCGCTGGGCGAAAACATATTGAAACTCAGGGATTACACCAAGGAGGACATGGATATACACATCCTCGTGAAGGGCTCCGGCAGCCTGGATGTAGTGATGAGGGAAAAAGTGACCACTCTTAAGAGTGCCTATGTCAGCGCAAACAGCATGGCAGAGCATCGCAGGACAGGAATGGGGCTCGAGTCTATTAACTCTTCCACCGTCTCTCACATCCCTTCCGCTTTCGGCGAGGGGGACGTCTTGAAGGCGGTGCTCACCCTCCCCGGCGTTAAGAGCGTGGGAGAGGCCTCCAGCGGATTCAATGTCCGCGGCGGTTCAGCAGACCAGAATCTCATCCTCTTCAACGGCGGCACGATCTACAACCCAAGCCACCTTTTCGGGGTGTTTTCCGCTTTCAATACGGATGTCGTGGAAGATATAGAGCTGTACAAAAGTTCTATACCGGTGGAATACGGCGGCCGTATTTCTTCCGTGCTGGACATCAATTCCCGCGACGGAGACCCCGAACGCATAAGAGGCTCGCTGGGCTTGGGCATACTTACCAGCCACCTTATGCTGGAAGGTCCTATAGTGAAGAACAAGACCACCTTCGTGCTGGGAGGCCGCACCACTTATTCGGACTGGCTACTCAAGCGTCTGCCAGCCGACAGCGGATATTCCGGGGGAGACGCTTCGTTCAGCGACGTCAACCTTGGTGTCACACATCGTTTCGATGAACGCA
Source organism: Bacteroidales bacterium (assembly GCA_017509375.1). The sequence goes on from JAFWPT010000368.1 coordinate 6,171, forward strand.
ACAGTTTGAAACTCAGCGGTTACTGGTCTCGCGACAACTTCTCCTTCAGGGGCGACACCACCTTCCGCTACTCCAACCTGGACGTGGCGCTCAAGTGGAACCACAAAACGAGGTCCGGCGGCTCCCTCGATGTGGGCGCCGGGTATGACCGTTATTTCAACAACCTCACCGACGGCGCCGGCGGCAATGTACTCGGCGCTTACAACCTCTCTACTCAAATCCAGCAAGGCTTTGTCCGTACAACGGCAAAGTTGAAAGCAGGCAGCCATACCCTTACCTTCGGCGGCGATGCCGTGCTGTACGCCCTCGACCCGGGTGTGCTTTCCCCGCTGGAAGGGTCGTTAGTCATTCCCCGTCAGCTTCCCAGAGAGATGGCAGTAGAACCTTCGCTCTACGCAGGCGACAGCTGGGAGCCTTCCGGAGTTCCTTTCGCGCTGGATTACGGACTTCGTTACTCTTCTTTCTTCGCCCTCTCTCCGTTCAAGTTTTACGGCGCCCCGGAATTCAGGACAAGCCTTAAATATTCCCCTCTGGCAAACCTTTCGTTCAAAGCCGGCTTCAATACTATGAACCAGTATATCCACCTGGTTACCAACTCTTCCTCCATCTCACCGATGGACACGTGGAAGCTGAGTGACGTGGATATCAAGCCGCAAAGCGGTTATCAGGCAGCCGGCGGCATTTACTGGACCGTGTTCGGAAACGCCCTGGACATTTCGCTGGAGGGCTACTACAAGCGTAGTTACAACTACCTGGATTACAAATCCGGAGCCGTCCTCTCCATGAACGAGCACCTGGCGGACGACATGGTCCGCACCACCGGTAAGTCCTACGGCGTGGAACTTATGTTCCGCAAGCTTACAGGCCGGCTCACCGGCTGGGTATCTTACACCTGGTCCAGGGCATTGCTGAAGGAGATGGAAAACCGGGGAGCGGATACTATCAACGGCGGAGACTGGTACAACGCACCGTTCGACAAACCGCACGACGTGAAGCTGGTGGGCAATTACAAGTTCACCCACCGGTACAGCCTCTCTTTCAACCTCGACTATTCCACCGGCCGTCCCGTTACCGTTCCGGTGGGCACCTATTATTACGGTAACGCCATCCGCCTGATGTATTCCGACAGGAACGCCTACCGTATTCCCGACTACTTCCGCCTGGACCTTGCCCTCAATATAGAGCCCGGGCACTATCTGAAGGCCTTTACCCACATGTCAGCCACCATAGGCTGCTATAATGTTACCGGCCGCAAGAACGCTTACTCGGTGTTCTTCTCCACTAACGGCGGCACGACGGTCAAAGGCTATATGGTTTCCGTTTTCGCGACGCAGGTTCCGTATCTGAGCCTTAATCTGAAGTTCTGATGAAAAAGTACATCTGCCTCATACTGCTTGTCTTCGCCGCATCGTCCTGCATCTATCCCTACGAGATTGATCTGGACGGTAATGCGCCGGAGCGTCTGGTCGTGTACGGTGACATCCTGATAGGGGAGCAGACGCAAATCCAGTTGAGCTATGTGATGCCGCTGAGTGCAAATCCCGATACGCCCAAGCCTGTTCCTCCCCAGGCCAGGGTGCGCGTGGAGAACAGCAAGAGAAAATCCTTCCCCGGGGTGGCCAGCGGCAAAGGAGGGATTTATGTTATCGATACCAG
>JAFWPT010000369.1 GCA_017509375.1 Bacteroidales bacterium
AGGCGGCGGGCCTTGTCCAGTATCTGTCCGTTCAGACCGCGCTTTGCTCCCGGTACCAAATATGCCTTTACGTCCTTCTTGAACTGCTTGTATGCTTTGCCCGAGGGAGCCTCGAAGGGCACGGACGGGTACATAGCCCGCGTCTGGAGGTATTTGGCAAGCGAAATTGCGCCGCACCACCATGGGCGCCCTTCGCTGCGTAAATAATCCTTGTCCAGGTATTTCACCGCGGCTTCGATATCCAAAGCCGGACAGTCCAGATCCGGCATGGCGAAGATACGCTGAAGCACAGCGGCCGTGATGACCGGCGACGATTCCATGCCTTCGAACCAGGATATGCCGCCGCTCTGGTTCTGACAAGCCGCTATCTTTCCGGCAATCTCCTGAAGTTCAGCATCTTCCAGGCCGGCCGCTCCGAGCCGCCTGGCGAGGCCGTTGGCATACCAGGCTTCCGTAAGACTCAGCACGTCCTTGCCTTTGGGGGCAATCTTGTCGGGCACGGCTTCGCGTACCATATCGATAATGCTGCGTTCCTGCGGCTCGATAGCCGAAGCGTCCACGTTCACGAACAGGGAGCGAAGCTCGGCCACCAGCCTGTCTCTGTCGGCCGGATTGCGAAGAAGGGCGGAATGTGCCTCCGTGAGGGTCTGGAAAGGAATCTTGACAGGAACGGTGACGAACAGGGCGTCACCTGCTGTGCCTTCAGCCTCAGGGACGAAATTCACCAGGACGCCCAGTTCCTTAACCCCGGAGGGCACCTTGAAAGGAGCGTCGAAAGGCACGGCCGACCCGGCAGGCAGATTCACGGCCGACTCTTTCACGGCCAGGACTTTGGAGTTGCGGTAATCTTTGCCGTCGTAGAAACGTACAGCCAGACGGCCGCTGACAGGCTCGTCGAGCGTACTTGCCAGGGATACCCGGGCGGTATAGATGTCGCCTTCGTACAGGAACTGAGGCTCCACCAGGGAAAGCTTCACCGGGATGGTAATCTGCATCTCCCGGCGTATGGCAGCGTTGCGCATACCGGCTGCATGGGCAAAAAGCTGTACGTAATAGGTAGACAAGCGGTCGGCCCCCTTGAACTTCATCTCTATGGTACCGTCCGGCCCGGAACGGAGAACAGGCTCCCAGGCCATCGTAGCGGCAAAGTCTTCCCGTATTGCAGGCTCCTGGGATTTGGCGGCAAGCATATCTGACTCCTCGGCCCGTGACTCCAACAATACAGCATCATTCCTCTGTTCCATAGCGGCATCACGGTACACGGCACCGCCTGCAGCCTTTGCCATCGCTTTGGTCTCATACCCGTAGTAGCGGTGAACATCGGTCTGGTTGACGCCGCACATTTTGAGGTAATAGACAGAAGGTTCTGGCAGACGGAAGAGCCGTACAGCATCCCACACGTTAGGGCAGATAGTCTCGGAAGCCTTGTCGAAAATGGTTGCCGCACACTCCACGCCAGCCTCGGTCTGTATGAGCAGGGAGCACTCCTGCCCCGGACGCGCTTTGTCCGTAAAGCGGGTGAACTGAAGCGGAAGGGCTATGGATTTCACCGGCAGGCTGATGCTGCGGGTGTAGGAGTATTCCTTTCCGTTACGGAACCACAAAACACTGAGTTTCAGGGATTCCGGCCAATCATCACGGCGCTTGTAGCTTATGGTGGTCAAGGATCCGGGGGCCCCTCGCCTGCCTTCCAAACGGACTATCTTGTAATCCAGCAATATATTGCCGCTTCCGAAGAGCTCCGCTACGGCCCAGACGGGACCGTCGGTAGCTCCTACCTGCAGGGCTATATCCTCCCCGCCCAGTTCCTTGAAGAAGCACTCTACGTCCATATTCAGGGAATTGTCCGCATCAGAAGCCTTCACGAAGGAGTCGGTCAGCTCAGTTTTCTCGTTTCTGCTCCCGTCGGCCATTATCGCGGAAGCTTTGGTCTTTATGACGTACATCCCCGAAGGCAGGGACTTCACCGGCATATGAATCTCTTCTCCGGGATTTGCATTTCCTTCTGCTACAACCTGTTTGCTTTGTTCGGAAACAAGCTGCCACTGTATCTTCAGGCTTTCCCGCACAAGCCCGCCGGTATTGAAACGGATGTCGGCAGTATCATCCCGTACAATCCAATCGGAATAGCCGGTGAACAATCGGCCTTTGGCGGTGAAACGGCCGGGGGTGTTGTTCATCAACTCAAGATGCAGCGGCACGCTGCCGTAAACCTGCTTGCCGGTAGAAAAAGCCAGGGTCTCCCCGGTAGCATCAGTCACGATGACGGAAACAGGGTAAAACCAGCGGTAATTGTCTTTGTCGGCGAGGAATTCGAAGGAGAAGCTGCCGTCCGGGCCAAGTTTCAGTTCGTCGCTTACATTTTCCCGTCCGGCCATTCCCACTTCATAGCGCACCACCGCATTGGCAGCGGAATGTCCGGAGTAGGATATCACTTTTCCGGATACTTTCACCTTGTCCCCCGGCATATAGAGATTGTTGTCTTCATCCCATACAAGTTCGAAGGTAGGCAATACGAACTCATCCACACGCAGTTCTGCCGTGGTTACCGTATAATCGCCCTGCATCAAGGTCAGGCGGAAAATGCCGCCGCGTGAGACTTTATCCAGGGAAAAACTTCCGTACACAGAACCGAACTCATTGGTAATAAGTTCTTTACGGGCGATTTCCTTGTTCTCCGGATCGGTCAGCGTCACGCTAACTTTCTCCCCCTCCGGTACCAGAGAGTATTCGTAGGTTCCTTTGTAACAGATAGCCTTGAATTGGACGGTCTCGCCCGGATTGAAGGCGCTGCGGTCCGTAAGTATTACCGCCCGCCTCGCACTCCCGCCGCCGTAACGGTATTCCGACGGCTTGGCATCTCCTATGCCGACACTCCGGGAACTGCATACCCTGCCGGCGCTGTCGGTAAAGCGCGCCTTGATCCGGTAGTAGCCGCTCTTTTGGGAGGCCTTGTTTTTCAGGGCATCCGGCAAAGGGGCAAAGCCTTTGGAAGAACTGAAGTCTTTTGCAGAAGCCAGCCGCATTCCGTCAGAATCCAGCAGTACCAGTTCGCAATTGTCCACCGGCTTACCGGTAATATAATCGGCGACAAAGACCCTGTAGCCCTCTGAATCCGGGCGCACGGCTATGGACAAGGAGTACTTGAGGTAAATCGAACGATGCTCGCAATCTCCTGATTTACAAAGCAATTCATATTCATCATCGTCGATGGCAGGGATTTTTACTTCCATCGCATCCCGGCAGTAATAGCTGTTCTGCTTGTTGGTAAGGTCGGTTTCCCATGCGACCAGGTCACCCTTGGACAGAACCACTTTCAAGTTCTTGACATTCCTCAACGACAGGCTGAGCACATCATCTTTGATGTTCGCGTCTATATCTTTCCCGTCCAGGGTTTTGATTAGCCCGGCAACCGAAGTGCAGCAATCCGCTATGCGCTTTTCGCCGCCGGTGAAACTGCCACGCTCCTTTTCGAACTCCACGCACTTACTTCTAAGTTTCTTATAATCAGCAGGATTCTTTGACTCCGCACGATTCAGGTCATCGAACTCCCAACCCAGCAGGCGCTGCCGTGCCATAAGGCTCACGGCTTTGCCTTCATAACTCTTCGCATACTC
>JAFWPT010000009.1 GCA_017509375.1 Bacteroidales bacterium
GAAGAGAATCCCGTGGAGGCCGATGCTGCCCTTTTCACCGTCAAGAATCTCTCTCCGGACGCCGCCAGCGAGAGCAATCTCTACGGCCCCATCAATGAGACCAGCAGCACTGACGTCAAGCTGGAGATCACTTACAACGGGACCGACACGGCCGCGCACAGCTTCTACTTCCACACCTACGCGTATAGTGGTGCAAACAGGACCGGAACCAAGTTCAACATCGACTCCGAGACGCAGATCTACGACCGCGGACGTGGTTACCACACGTTCTTCGTCAATAACGCAAATTATCCCACCGAATAAGCAGGAACAGTCATGAAAAGAATCTTCTATTATATTTCTATGGTAGCAGCGACCGCTTTTGCTGCGTCCTGCACCTCCGATCAATTTGCTGCTGATGAGGCAGATGGCCCCATCACGCTCCGTCTCCAGACCGCATCCATGGAGACCCGCGCCTCCGCAACGGAAGAGAACGAGAATACGCTGACTCATGCCGATTTCTTCTTCTTCTCCGATGAGGAAGGAACTGCGCTGCTGAACCACACCCGTCTGGAAGTGAAAGACGGTGAACTGGTTAGCAAGGGAAGTAATATCTACGAATACAAGTTCGGTGAATTTGCAGAGAACGATCCCCTCCGCGGACCGTCTTATGTATACGTCATCGCCAACTATCCGGAGACGATCAACGAGACTACGCTGGAGGGCATCCTCGGGCTCGATATCAAGACCGACCTAAGCCAGACCCCCGAGTACTTCGTCATGGACTCCTACGATAGCGCCACCGAAGGTCGGATGACCTACCTGAAACCGTCCAAGGCGGCTGACGAAAAGACCTACACCATCGGCCTGACTCGCGCCGCAGCCAAACTGACCCTCACGGTCAACGTAGCCGACTCCTTCACGGATGAGGCCGGCAATGTGTGGACTCCGGAGACGAGCCAGATGTGGGTGAACTACCTGTACGCCCGCAAGAACGCAGTGGTAGCCGCCGAACCGGTTGCTTTCGACGAGAAGGCCAACTACTTCAATACTGCTCAGGAGACTCCGACTTCCGCCGGAACGACCACGGGCGCTACGGTCTGGACCACCACCCCGGTTTATACCTACCCGGTGAGCTATGAGACCTCCGATGTCACCGCTCCCTACTACAAGATCTTCTGCCCCTGGAAGTGCGAGAAGAAGGGCCTGAACAACTTCTACTACAAGATCGTCCTTCCCGACCTGGGCTCCTTCCAGCGCAACAAGGTCTATAACCTTACGGTGAACCTCTCCGTCATCGGCGGCACCGAAGACGACTGGGCCCTCGTGACCGACCACATCTACGTGGCCGACTGGTGGGCTCCGGAAGCCATCGAGGCCAGCTTCGAAGGTGCCATGTATCTGGATGTTCCGGTGAAGTCCTACGAAATCTACGGTGTGGATTACATCGACATCCCGGTGGTTTCGAGTAATGACATCCAGATCATCAACGTGACCGGTACGAAGACGAATCTCTACAATGGTAATACAGTTACGGTTACCCCTTCGATTGGCAATGTGTCCAAAGAAGGTTTCCGGCTGACACATGTGCTGAACGACGACATCACCTCTACGGGCTTTGATTGCACGCCTATCACCTATACGATGACGGTGAGGCATAAGGCAGGTGGATTGACGAAGACGGTGAGTGTTACGGTGAAGCAATATCCGTCCATCTATGCTGAGGCGGATGAGAGCAATGGGTATGCGTATGTTAACAGCTATACTCGTGCACGTAACCGTGGTGGACGTTATTCAAATGCAAATGTCTATAATAATGCTGGAGATGAGCTTGGAACTATCAATACTGGAAACGCGATGAACTCAAACTACAATCAATATGTGGTGCACGTTTCAGTATTGCCATCAGGCTATAAAGTTAAAGGATTAACGGAAGATGTTGTAATTGGTGACCCTCGTGGAGGACAATTGGCAACTAATAACCTTGGTTATGGACCGGGTACCAATGGTAGCAGAATCACGACTGTCCAGAGTAACTATGACGCAGTTTCCGCAACTACACAAAACGTTATCGCTCCTGCTATACGAATCGCTTCATCATGGGGCGCTGCCCAACAAGTGAATGATTACAATCTTGCAGAAGATCGCTGTGCTTCGTACCAGGAGA
>JAFWPT010000370.1 GCA_017509375.1 Bacteroidales bacterium
GGGCTGACTAAAAAGTCGATAGCGACTTTTTAGTCAGCCCAGTACTAATTAAAAAAACCTTTAGAATCGGTACCCTGCTCCGGCAAGCAGACCGGTAGAGGCGCTGCTGGCGTTAACTTCTGCAAGGCCGTAGAAATGGCCCTTGCCGAAATTGATACCTATTGGGGTGAGGTAAGGAAGCGGAATGAACAAGCCGAAATTGCCGAGTACGACGCAGCTGAGTCCGAAAGAAGAGTAGAGGCGAAAATTGTCACGGATCATCCACTTCCAGCGGAAATCTACCATAGGGGTGTACATAGTGCCGGAATAGAGTGTTCTGCTGGATAAAATCCCGGCCTTGTAATCCGGCTCGTTGTTACGGTTCAGCAAATTACCCTCTGCGTCCCTATACTCCACCTCTTTCATCGGGTACTGGTCTCTGCGGTAAAATGCACCGCTTCCATTGATGACAACGTTCAGGTCCCACTTCTCATTCATCGAGTAGGTGTAGGCGAGGTTAAAAGTGGGAATGAACAAGCGGGTATCTTTGAATCCGCGACTTATTTGGACAGAATGGCTGCTTGTGCTTAAAACAAGGGACTGTACAGGGGGCACGCCAGTGGAAATCTCTATGGAATGCCTGTGCTCAGGATCGAAGGGCTGGGCTTTTGCCGGGGAACTGAGCAGTACCGCTGAAAGCAGCAGAGCCGTAATGAAATAGAAGTGTCTCATTATAATTATTTTTTCAACTTTTCCGCCTTTTCAATCATCTTGACAAGGCTGCTGCGGAGTTTTAACGGGTCAACTCCGTCGGAAGGCTTTTCGGCGCTCTGAATCAGCTCTTTAACCATCGAGAAATCGGCATTTCCCTTGAACTCGGAATCCCTGAGCAGCATGGCATAGGCGGCAAGACCTGCGGCAAAATTGAATTCGGGCCCTGTTTTGGTGACACCCTCATAATATTTTCCGATATCCTGGTGGAGCAGGCGGCTCTCGCCTCCGAGCTCGGTCTTGTAGCGCACGTCGAAAGAAGCCGCTGTGGCGTTCTGGGTCATATCCGCCGCCGGGATGAGCTCATAAAGGGCTGTGATGGTCTGGCCGGCGCCGATTTCTCCGGCATCCTTCGCGTCGTTTTCGAAATCTTCGTTATTCATAACCCTGTTCTCGTAGCCGATCAGCCGGTAGCTGTCCACCCAGTCGAAGAACTTCACCTGGCACTTTGTGTCGTTGGCTACGGATACGAAATGTGAACGTTCGTGGACGAATACTTTCATCATCTCTTCCTCGCTGTCTATGTATGTGTAGGTGCCGTTGCCGTGGTTGGACAAGCTTTCCATGCGGGAATCCTGGTAGTTGCCTGTTCCGAAGCCCATAATACTAAGGTAGATACCTTTGTCCAGATAGCTTTCCACCATCTCTACGAGAGCGTCTGTAGATGTCACGCCTACGTTGAAGTCGCCGTCGGTGCACATGATGATGCGGTTGTTTCCACCCTTGATGTAATTCTTGACGGCATCGTCGTACGCCATCTGCATGGCCGCGCCGCCCGGAGTAAAACCTCCAACTTCAAGCTTCCTGATTGCTTTTTTGATGGTCGATGCGTCTTTTACCTTTGTGGATTCGAGTACCCGCTTAACTTCCCCGGCATAGGTGATGATTGCTACACGGTCGTCCGGACGCATATAGTCTATCATATTGAGCAGACCGGACTTGAGCAGTTCTATACGGTCGGTGCCCGACATTGAGCCGGATGTGTCCACGAGCAATATGAAGTTGGCGGCAGGCATCTCCTGTTCGCTCAGGGATTTGCCCTTGAGACCGAGACGGAGCAGCATGTGTCCGGTATTCCATGGGCAGACGCCCATTTCGGCGTTTATTGCAAGCATTTCACCGGCCGACGGCTCGCTGTAGTCGAAAGTGAAGTAGTTGAGGAATTCTTCGGTGCGGACGGAGTTTGCAGGAGGCAGGTAACCGCTGTTGAGGCAGCGCCTCATATAAGAATAGGATGCGCCGTCGGCATCCACTGAAAAAGTGGAAACTGGCTGTTCGGCTACTTTAATGAATTTATTCTCAACGATTTCATCAAAACTGTCGCCTTCTTTTCCGGATTCAGAATCGTGACCTAGTTCATAGTATTCCTTATCCATCGGCATGGATGAATAATAGTCGCCCTTGCTGCAACCGGCAACTGCGAGGACTGTCGCAAACACAAATAAGATTGTCCGTTTCATTTTAACAAGTGTTTTTTGCTTTGTAAATGTACGAAAAAGTCCAATCTTGCATTGCCTTCACAAAAATTTTTTGCATAATGTGCAAGATTCTGCTTTTGCAGGGATTTAATGAATGAAATGAAAAGGAAACTATTCCATACTTTTATAGCTGCTGTCTTTGTACTCAGCTTGTTTTCCTGTGCAAAAGGAGTGAGGCATCCCGATGAATTTGGCGGCTTATTAGACGCAGAAGACACTGTAATAGACAGGAATATTGCTGTAACTGATTTGCTTACTATTAAAAGGTCCGATTCAGGGGAAGCGTATTTTCGGCTTGGCCACTTCAAACTATGGCCGGATATGGAATTTGATTATGATTTACCGCAAAGGGCTCTGGCTTCTTTGACCATTACTCCGGACAGGATAAACGACTATTACAAATGTATCGTGGACTGGATTGAGCCTTTGGAGAACGGCGTTCTCAAATCATCTCCGGACTATGCTTCAGCGCCCCGGAATCCTGATGCGGGCCTGGATTTGCTTTTGGATTCGGATTTGACCATGCTGGAAGACGGGTTCCTTTCTTTGCATTACAATACATGGTGGGGAGAACATGCTGTCCATCATGACTTTAGCTTGATAGGAACGGAGAACTCCGGCGGCGTTTGCACTTTGTCGCTGGTACAGGACCGCAACGGAGATTCCAAAGATTATCTGTCGGAGGGTATTATTTGCTTCGATCTAAGCAGCTTGAGAGAACCGGGAGGAGAACATAAAACTATAAGTTTAAACTGGATTAAACTGGACGGTACCGAAGGGACTGCACGCTTTGAGCTGGAATAATGGGAATAGCCTGAGTGAGAGAGAGTTGGTCAGGCTCGTAGGCAACGGAGATCCCCGTGGCCAGAGAGAGTTGTACCAAAGATATGCCGGAGTTCTTACTGCAGTGGCCGCAAGGTACCTGCAAGACCAGGACCAACTCAAAGACGTGCTTCAGGACGCATTCATCCGCATTTTCGAACATTTCCACAGTTTCCGGTACAGGGGAGAAGGGTCGCTGCGGGCATGGATGTCAAAGATCGTGACAAACGGTGCTCTGCAGGCTTTGAGGCGGGATAGCAGGCTGCTTCCGTCTTCCGAGCTTCCTGAGTCCTTGCCCGACGAAGATCCGGACATAGATGAAGTGCCTATGGAGGTGCTGCAGGATATTATCCGCAACTTGCCGGACGGCTACAGGACCGTGTTCAACTTGTTTGTTTTCGAGCAGATGAAGCATAAGGAGATTGCGGCTCTGCTCGGTATTAAGGAAAACTCTTCCGCGTCCCAGCTGCTTAGGGCTAAAGCGCTGCTGGCAAAGGAGATAAAAGATTATAAGAAAAATGGCGCGTAATCAGTGGAACGAGAAACTCCGTCAAAAGATGGAGTCATACACCCAGTCGCCCCCGGATGGCTTGTGGGAGGCGGTAGAGGCTGGCCTGCCGCAGCAAAAGGCAGTATTCCCTTCGTGGGTGTGGGCTTTCGCGGGCGTGGCCGCAGCTTTGTTTGCGGTGATGTTGATATGGCCTAAGGGAGGCGGTAAAACCATTTCCGGAGATGATGCTGTTGCAGTCATGAAGGCGGAAGACGATATCTTGCCCGATGCTGCATCGGATTCTTATGAGGAGGCCGGATTGCAGCAGCTCCCGTCCCTGCCGGAAGATTCCGTTGCCCCGGGCGGCGTGCGTCATGGCAGCTCCGCAAATAGTTCCGCAGTATCAGTAACTTCACTGACAGCCGTGGCTTCCGGTGAGCTGAGTACTTCTACCAACGATATTCCGGCGGCAAATAATGAAGAAGAAACTGAGGCGGCAGATAATGCAGGAGAAACTGCGGCTCCCGGCGATAAGGTACAAGACGGGCAGGTGCCGGCAGGTGTTGACCCGGATCATGCTGAGGATAAGGCAGTCCAATCTGAAAGCACTGCAGATCCGGCGGCCGGCGGTACTGTATTGATTCCGCTGGAAAGGAAGAAAACTGCTTACAGGCCTAATCTGACAGCCTCCCTGCTTGCAGGAGGTATTCCTGGCAAGGCGGGAGACAGCTATACCTCCTATGGAGCGCCTGGCGGCGTAAGGTCAGGAACCATGTCCTTGAAAAAAGCGCCCGTGGCCCTTTTGAGCAGGAACAAGGCCACACAGACCGACGTAAACCATTCCGTGGCTTTGCGGGTGGGTGCTTTGATGCAGCTGTCGTTCAGCGAGCATTGGGGCTTGGAAAGCGGCTTGCAGCTGAGCAATCTGGAGACCGTTACCAGGTCCGTGACAAGCAATATGACGGCTTCTGCCGGCAAGACCATGTCCTATCTGGGCGTGCCCCTGCATGTGGTTTACACCCCCTTCCGTTTAGGCCGTTTTGCATTGTACGCTTCGGCCGGCCCTATGCTCGAATATGGTTTCCGTAGTGTGTCAGTGGATGAGAGCTACATAGGCTCCGAACGCGTGTCTTACGACAAGATTACACGCAGGGAGAACGATTTCATCTGGTCATTGGAAGCTAATCTCGGCGCCCAGTGGAACGTGGGCGGTCTGGGAGGCTTGTTCATCCAGCCGGGTATCTCCTGGCACTTCGCCGGCGGGGATAATCAGGAGTCCTTCTATACGGCCCATCCTTTGTCGTTCGCCTTGAGCGCCGGCTTCCGCTTTATGTTCTGAAGCTTATTTCCTCAGCCATTTTTCGGGGTCCTGCGGCTGGCGTCCTTTCCATAGCTGGAAATGCACCTGGGTATCTTCCAGGCCAAGAGCTACGTGGCCAAGTACCTGGCCGGTAGTGACTTTGTCTCCGGCTTTCACAGCAACGGAGCCGAGCTTGCAGTAGAACGTGAAGTATTCCCCGTGCTGCACCAGGACGCATTGACTGTAACCGGGTATCACTACAATCTGCTTGACTACGCCGTTGAACACCGCCATCACCGGTGCGTCCTTATCTACCGCTATGCCTACGCCATTGTTGAAAGGCATTTCCAATTTGGTATATACCGGGTGGGGGTTCCTTCCGAAATGGCTCACCACCCGTCCTTCAGCCGGCCATGGCAGTTTGCCGGCATTGGCTTCGAACTGGCTTGACAGGGCTGTGTCAATCTGGGTTTTGGTCTTCTTGCCGCCTTTCCCTTTGCCTTTTCCTTTGTCCATCTCGGCCTGAATCAGCCTTTCGATTTCACGGTTGAGAGCCTCCACCTGTTTGCGCTTGGAAGCCAGTTGGGCCTGGTACTGCTTGCGGTCTTTTTGCAGTTGGTCCACGAGACGGCGCGACTGGTCTTCTTCCTTCTGCAGCTTGCTGAACTCTGCCGCCCGCTCGTCGCGCAACGCTTTTACCTGGATGCGCAAGCTGTCGAGCCGCAGCTTTTCCTGCTGCAGGCGCTCCCGTTCCTGCCCTATGCGGCGGCCCTGTTCATTCATACGGGAAGAGAGCTGGCGAAGGTAGCCGTAGCGTCTCATGCCCTGCCCGAGGTTCTCGCTGGCCAGAATGTACAGGTACCACATGCGGGAGTCCCTGTTCTTGTATGCGTTTTGCACCAGCCGGCCGTAGTAGTAAGTCATGGTGTCCAGACGGGCTTGCACCCTGTCCACTTCCTTCTGGCACCGCTTCGCACTGTCGCTGATCTGCGCCAGTTCCCGTTCGCTGTCGGTCAGCAGCTCCTTGCGGGCGGCGGTCTGGGCGCTCAGGAGGCTCAACTGCGTAGCGGCGCTGTTGCTTTTGGCAGTAGCGCTCTCCAGTTGCTTCTCGAGTATGCGTATATCACGCTCCAGCCTGGCTTTCTTGTCTTTGCTCGAAGACAGGCTCTGTGCCGGCATCGGGATGCAGCACAGCAGGCTCAGTACTGTAGCTATTATTCTTGCGTGCTTCATTTCTTCTTGCTTTCCGCCAGATTACGGTAGTATGTGGCCAGGTCTTTCTCCCCCAATTTTTCGAGTACGATGGAGTAATGCATCAGCACTACCGGACTGTCTTTGCCACCGTAGAGCATTGCGTGCTTGAAGTATGGCTTCGCCTTTTTCGCTTTGCCCCTCAGGAACAGAATCCAGCCGTAAGTGTCAAGGTAGGTGGGATTGTCAGGCTCCTTGGTGACCGTTATCAGGCTCATTTTCTCGGCCTTGGCAAGCTTGCGCCGTTCCAGGCTGAGGTAATATGCATAGTTGTTGAGCACAAGGCAGTATCCTGGGTCCAGTTTCAGGGCCTTTTCGTATGTTTTATAGGCTTTACGGTTATTTCCCGTCTGGTGTTGGGTATCTCCGATGATAGATAGGCACTGCACCACGTTGTCCACGTCCTCGGGCTGCAATTCCATCATTACGTTGCACTCATCTATCACCCTGTCGTTGTCGCCAAGGCTGGCGGCCATCTGCATACAAAGGCTGTGGGCATGCATGCTCTTGGGTTCCGCCTCCGCGTAAACGCGCATGACCGTGTCTATCTGAGGGAGCAGGGCGTTGAAGGTGCGGGAGTCGAAGCCGCCCATTACGCTCATCAGGGCATCGTATTTCATATCGTCGCCGGCAGTTCCGTCCCTTACAAGCGACTTGAGAGACGCGAAATAGGAGGGGAAGTCACGCTTCATCCTGTATGCTCCGGCCAGCATGGAAGATACATATAGTTCCGGGTACTTCCCGGGGTTCACCACCTGCAGCTCGCGGAACAGTTTCTCGGCGGCTGACACCTCTCCGGTGTTCAGGTAAACATTAGCCAGTGTCTCCTTGTACCAAACGTTGGAGGGGTCCAGTTCCAGGGCGGCGGCAAAATGGCTGACTGCATCGTTGTAGTCCCTTGCGGAATAACTGCAAAGTCCTTTGTAGTAATGAATTGCATCATTTTCCGGGTAGATTGCGGAGAGCGAATCCAAGCTGGCTCCGGCAGTCTCGTAATCTCCGGCTTCAATGCAGGATACTATATCCAGGATAGCGTTTTCCATGCTGATGCTGTCCCTTTTCTCCTCTTGGGCGGAAAGGAGAAAACTCAAAAGCGACAGCGCCATGCACAGCAGGACTTTCTTCATATGATTACAAAAATATTGATTTTTTGTCTATTTTCGCAAAATCATTTGCGGTTTTAAGTTTTTTTTAAACCCGATGCAACTTTTTGAAGACAACTCGCATCTTTATACTTGGATGATTGAGAAGGCCAAGGAAGGTGACAGGAGAGCACAAAAAGCCATCTACGATGCTCTAGCCGATAAAATGTTTGCGCTTTGCCTGCGCTATACAGGAGATCGTCAGACGGCTGAAGACGTCCTTCAAGACGGATTTGTGACCCTGTTTGCCAAACTTGACACCTTCTCAGGTGAAGGTGCCTTTGAAGGTTGGGCCAGAAAGATCTTTGTCAATACTGCACTGATGAGTCTGAGAAAAAACGACGTGCTCAAGGAGAGCGACGATGTGGACAGCGCCAGGTCCCTCTCCAGCGAAGCTCCAAGCGCCGTACAGAACATAGGATACAAGGAACTGTGCCGCATGATCGCCGAACTGCCTCCCGGTTTCAGGACGGTGTTCAACATGTACGTCGTGGAAGGTTATTCTCATCAGGAGATTGCAGAATCCCTCGGGATTTCCGTTAATACTTCCCGTTCCCAGCTGCTGAGAGCCAGGGCAATGCTGCAGGCAAAGATAAAGGATAGAGACAATAAAAGATAGATACAGATGCAAGACAACTGGCAAGAATTCGACCGACAGATGAAGTCGGTGCTGCACGACGCCCGGGAGAAAGCTCCCAGGCGCGTCTGGCGTGCCGTGTCCGCGCGTCTTGACTCCGCTGCCCCCGCCGTCGCCTGGTGGAGGTGGGCGGTCCCCGCATTTGTCGCCGCAGCCATAGTGGCAGGCCTGTTCCTTGCCGGAACCTTCGAAAAGGCCGTACAGGAGCCTGGCGACATCAGCATATTGGCTGACAATGTCAACCCAGGAGCAACCACCGTTCCTGCGGAAGGCCGCGAGCTTGAAGGCGAGGCGCTTTCAACAGCGGACCTTCTTGCTGCGGAAAGCGAGGCGGCCTCTTTCATCCGTCAGTCCGCCGGGTATAAATCTTCCCCATCCATCCCTGCACATGGCAGCGGAGATACAGGAGAGATGCCGGCGGAGAACTTGGCTGAAAGTATCGCAAACGGCTCGGTATCAGTACTTTTAGCAGATGCGGAAGTCGCCCGGGAAGCAACGGATGAGCGGAATGCGGAAGACGCACTTAATGCGGAAACCTCCGGAAGACCGGAAGACAAGACCTCGGATGCGGAAGATAATTCAGGCATTGCCGCCCAGTGGGCGCGCATAGAACGGGAGGAGCATATGCGCGGGGCCGGAGACATAAGGCTTCGCGGAATGTATGCCCAGGGAAGCGTGGGAGGCAACGACTCCAATATCACCTACGGAGGCAACGGCATCAGCCGCATGGCCCCCGGTTCAGGCTCGGTCAATGCCGGTATCAGCGAATCCGGTCCTTCGACCTATGGCGTGCCTTTCACTGCAGGACTTGGCGTAAGGGTCGGAGTGAACGACAAACTGTCGTTCGGCACGGGTCTGGACTATTCCCTGCTTACCCGTACTTTCAACGGCTCTTACAACGGCAACAGCGCCGACAAGTACGAGGGCGCTATCTCCCATAGCCTGCAGTACATAGGAATTCCGTTAAATGCATACTACAATGTGCTCAATACCAGGGACGGCCTGATGCAGGTGTACGCCTGGGGCGGTGCGGAAGCCGAGTATTGCCTGTCCAACCGTTACCGTCTCCTGGGTTTGAACTCCACGTTGATCAAGGATACCGCAGGTGGTTTCCAGTTCTCAGCCGCTTTGGGTATGGGTCTGGAATTCAAGCTCGCAGACAAGCTGGGGCTCTACCTGGATCCTTCGGTGCGTTATTATTTCCACGGAGGCCAGCCCAAATCGGTACGCACGGACAAGCCGTTGATGTTTAATTTCAACGCCGGTTTGAGATTCGATTTCTGATTTTGCTTTTTCGATAATACGCCTTATCTTTGCGCCATATTCCGTTTCGGGGTGTGGCGCAGTTGGCTAGCGCATCTGGTTTGGGACCAGAGGGTCGCAGGTTCGAGTCCTGTTACCCCGACAAGAAGGATATAATAGACATTTCTGGTTGGTAAATCCTTTATAATTTGATGATTTATTGAGTTTTACTCAAATTAGATGAAAATCGTTTCATCTAATGAGTGATAAAGCCAAAATTAGGAGGCGTCTCAGGTGTCCTCAGTGCGGTTCGTTAGAC
>JAFWPT010000371.1 GCA_017509375.1 Bacteroidales bacterium
GTTAGAGAACCTTCGTCATAACCTCCTTCACCGTCGAAGCCGAGGAGCACGCAAGGAGTAGTACCACCGTACTTGTACTCAGTCTCCTGACCGAGTGGAACGGAAATGCTAGTCAGGTCGTCATCGACAAGACCGTAGAAAATCGTATCCCAGTCGGCCCAATCGTCGTTGGCGAAGATGTTGTAAATCCAAACCTTCGACACGTCGGAAGCATCCTTCGAGAAGTTCATGATCCATTCAAGGTCGTCGCCCCAGCCACTCATACTCTTGCAAGCATAATCGCCGAGAATAGATGCAAGGGGATGATCGATATCGTTTATAGTCACCGAAATTGTGTTATTAGCCCCCATCTTAACATCTCCGGCCGATTTTAATCTCACAGAGAATTTCAGGTCACCGGTGAAAACTCCGGGGTGGTTGATGATTTTGACCGTAATGTTCTTGGAAGATTCGCCGACCCCAAAACTGAGTGAGCCCGTTCCGGAAGCATCTTCGAAGTCAACACCCTGCTTGGCGGAGCCGTTGACGAATTCATAAGTAACGGTCGTCGCTGCGCCGTTAAGAGAAGTGACGTTAACCGGGATTAATAAAGTACCACAATCTTCAGTAGCATTAGTAGAATTACTACGAAAACCGGCAAAAACATCCTTGTCGTCAAAAGTGGGCATTTCGTTGAGGTGGCAGGAAGCGACCATCGAGCCCATCAATACGATAATGAAAAGGTGTATTATCTTTTTCATGGCTGTAATCGATTATTCCCCGTAGCCCGGGTTCTGTTTCAGATTCTTGTTGATGTCAATCTGGCTCTTCGGAATCGGGAGGGCCCAGAACTTGTCGCCAGCCGGGATGTTGCGTGTCACGACAGCATCAGAGTAGGAAACTGAACTGCCAGTGCGATCGAGGTCAAACCAGAGATGGCCTTCGAAGTTGAGTTCCAGGCGGCGCTCAAGAGCGACGTCGGCTTTGCTGGCGGTGGTCAGCGGGCTGGCGCCACGGCTGCTACGGATGGCGTTCAGGTCCGCCACGGCGGTTGAACCGGCACCGTTCACGGCAGCTTCTGCACGGATGAGGTACATCTCGGAGAGACGCAGTACGATGGTGTTGTTTGCATCTGGAGTATTATCGGCATCCCCATCCCCCTTACCGTAGTACTTCATGGTCCAGAGTTGTCCACCGGAAGCCTGGTCTTTGTCGGTGCAGAACATGGCAGCACCTTCGTCCTTATTACGAATACCACAGATACCGCGGACGTCGCCATCTTCAAAAAGGTTAACGAGCTGGACGGAAGCGGCGCAGTCGGCGTAACCAAACGGGTTGGTCATATGCGAAGGACCTTCCCAATAAGCATCGTAGTTATTGACTTTTTTCCCATAGACTTCAAAGATGACTTCACCGCCGTTGCCAGCGACGTCTTGACCCCATACAGAGGTATATTCTTCAGCCGTCCAGAGTTTGTATCTGCCACAAGTGATAATTTTAGTCGCATATTCGGATGCTTTACCCCACTCTTTATGATACAGATAAACGCGTGCGAGGAGAGCTTGAATTACGTCCTTGTTGATGACTGCTTTCGAGTCGTTAACCCCAGAACGCTGATAACCGTCGGCCATCAGACCTTCGGCATCGGTCAGGTCTTTGATAATCTGGGCGTAGGTCTCTTCCACGGAAGCGCGAGCTGGCATATCGGTCGGGAGCTGAGGCTCGGTGATGACGCATACGCCGTATTCGCCATTGGAACCGTCGAGGTGGCTGTAGAGGCGAAGCAAGTCAAAGTGAGCGAGAGCGCGGAGGGTAAGAGCTTCAGCCTTTAGATTATTAAAATCGGCAATGGGGTGATTGCTTGTGACTATGTTTTCACCGTTGGTTTCAATGGCGTCGATCACATTATTGCACGCCGAAATTACATAGTAAGCTGTGCCCCAAAGACCGGCGGTCGAGTTAGGATCGTAGGTCATGTAGTAGGGAACCATCATTCGGCCAGACTGGAAGTTCGTGTTAGCAGGAATCATGGCGTTACCAGCGCGCATTTCGGCATCGAGCACGAAGAAGGCACCATACCAGTTGCTGCTCGCCAGCGGCGAGTAGGCACCGGCAACCGATTTGTTCAGACCGTTGTAGTCGGAGAGCGTCAGTTCGGTACTCTGAGACATCACCGGATCTTCGGTCAGGAATTCCTGGCAAGAAACGGCCAGGGTCAGGATTGCGAAAAGTGCAATGATATTTTGTTTCATGGTCTTTTCCTCCTAAATTAGAAAGTGAGTTCGATACCGCCGGCAAAGGTCTTAGTATGCGGATAAATACCAAAGCCCATACCTTCCATGCCACGTTCAGGATCCCACCAATTCACATCGTGGAAGGTGTACGGGTTCAAAGCGCTGAAATAGATCTTTGTGCCTTTCATGTTGATCTTCTTGAGCCAGCTCTGCGGTAAGTTGTACGCGAGGGTGATATCCTTGATACGGAGATAGTCGCCTCGCTGGAGCCAACGCGTCGAGGTGTTATTGTAGGAGTTTGTTGAGTTATTTGCTATTGGTCTGGGGTTGACCCCCGTATCGCCAGGCTGTTTCCAGTAGTTTAGAGCACTAGCCATCTGGTTCATCGTCATCTGTTGACCGTCGGCATTCAGATAGCGCATTTCACTGCCGATATAAACGTAATTGCCAGTTTTGAACTCGGTGAAGACGCTCAATTCGAGGCCCTTCCAATTGAGGCTGGTGTTGAAGCCGCCCGTGAATTTCGGTTCCGGGCTACCGGCATAGATGTAACGGGCCTTGTTGAAGTCGTTGGTGAGCAGATAGTAGGATTCATCATCCGGATGATCGGGATCTTTTGCACGCCAGAGTGCATCGCCATTGGTAGGATCAACGCCATAATAGTCCCTCAGATAGAAAGTGTAAAAGTTACGGCCGACGACGTGACGCAGACGGCCGTCGTAGGAGGAGGCCATCCACTCATCATCACCGAGATCGATAACGGTGGATTTATTAAAGGCCAGGTTAAACCCAGCCGTCCACACGAAGTCGTTGGTACGGATGATGTCGCCTTCGAGCTGGAACTCGATACCCTTGTTGTTCATCGAGCCGATGTTCATGAAGTTGCTGCCGAAGCCGGAGGTCTGGGGGACCTGCTTGTTGAGCAGCATGTCGCTCGTGTTACGGGTGTAGGCGTCGATCTGGCCGCTCAGACGGTTGTTGAAGAAGGCGAAGTCGAGACCCACGTTCCAGGTCTTGTTGAGCTCCCAGGAAAGGATGTCGTTGGCAGGCCTATTCGGGAGCATACCAGTTACGCCGTTGTAAGCTGAGGAGGCATACACACCGTAGGCGCGGTACGGAGCGATGTTGTTGTTACCGTTCACACCGTAGCTGGCACGGATCTTCAGGAGAGAGAGCCAGTCGGAGGTGCTCTTCATAAACTCTTCGTTGGTGATGTTCCACGAACCGGAAACGGACCAGAAGGTACCCCACTTGTTCTGGGAGCCGAAGAGCGAGGAACCATCCTCACGGATCGAGGCAGCCAGGAAGTACTTGTTGGCGTAATTGTAGTCCACATTGCCGAAGAAGGAAAGCAGGGTGCTGGCGTTGAACGAATCGCTGACTTCGCTCTTCTCTGCTACGGAAGTAGAATAATAAGGGATGTTAGCATCAACATCTTCTGCAGAAGCGTATAAGGTAGCTGTGGTTCTTCTCATCGCTTCCTGGCCAAGCATCACGCGCAACGAGTGGTCACCGAACATCTTGCTGTAGGTCGCGGTGTTAGAGGTGGTCAATTGCAAGAACTGCGTGCGAGAGCCTTGGAGAGTTCCAACTGTGTTCCCGGGCTTAGGACCCCAGTAACGGACGCCTTCTCCGAAAGCGCCTTCGAACATGTTGTTCGTCTTGAACACGAGGCCCTGGATCGGTTCCCACTGCAGGTACATGGAAGCCTGGGTGCGGAACTGCTTCTCCCACTGGTCTTCACCGTGGCAGAGGGCGTTCCAGAGCGGGTTGGTGTTGGAGTTCTCGGGGATCTTCTGGTTGTACTCGCCGGTCTCGGGGTCAAACAGCGGCGTCCAAGGACGGATGATCAGACCACCGAAGAACGGGTTGGAGTAGTACAGGTTCTGCATTTCGGTATCGTGGTTCTCGGTGTAGGCGATGTTCACGCGGGTACCGATGTCGAGGGTGCGGGTGAGCTTATAGTCGGAGTTCACACGGCCGGTGAGACGCTTGTAGCTGGTGGCGTAGGA
>JAFWPT010000372.1 GCA_017509375.1 Bacteroidales bacterium
CGGCCGGTAAAGGTGAAGTAATAGCGCCTCTTGAAGTTGTAGTTGAGTCTGGCGAAGGCAGCCATCTTGTCCTTTATAATCTGCTCGGTACCGGCACCATAGCTGTTTTTGTCGGTTACGGCGCCCATATTGTTCCACTTCATGGCGTCCACTATGTAGCCTTCGCCGCTGAGCGTGAAATTGTGGCTGAGGAAATGCTTGTATGTCTGACCGAGAGTGATGTCAAAATGGTGGGACTTGATTTCCCGGGAATACTCCAGAGTCTGCTCGAAGTAGATGCTCTGCTCGCCGTAGTTCATTCTGGTGGCCGAGCCGCCCATGGCGTCGGTCCTGGAAGGAAGGGTGGAAGGGAAATACCTGTAGCGCTGACGGTCGAACAAGTAGTAGTTGACCTTGGTCTTGTATTTGAGAGGAGCGGCTATCCTCACGTTGCCTCCCAACGAGATGCTGAGCATGCTACGGTCCGTGCGGTCGGTATTCTCATTCAGACGCACGACGGCATTGGCCTGCTGGGCTGCACCGTTGCTGAGCGGGTTGTATGAATCTTTCGGGTTGATGAGCGGCGACAGGTACTGGGCTGCGTAATAGATTCCACCGCCGCCTATGGCAGTGAGGAAGTTGTCTTGCAGACGGTACTGGTAACGGATGTTGGAATATACCGACAGCCAGTCGAACATCTTGTTGGTAATGTTCAGGGTTCCGGTTATGTTCTGCTTGCCGCTTTTCTTGATGATACCCTGTTCATCGCTGTAGGAGAAAGCCGCATAGAACTTTTGCCGGCCCTGGAAGCCGTTCATGGAGACGGAATAGTTCTGGTACGGGGCCACCCTGCTTACGTCGGCTATCCAGTCTGTACCGGGACCGTTGGTGAAGGGTGTCTTCACGGACAGGCCGCTGAGCGGGGTGGTCATATCCATGGATGCGGACGTTCCGATGTGCTGGTAATACTCGTTGCGGTAGAGACCGAACTGCTCGGAATTCATCAGGTCAAGGTTGCGCGGGAGCATGGAGACGCCGGCGGTGGCATTGAAGGTGATGGCGATGTTCTGGGCGGGATCGGCCGTATCGGCACTGCCCTTGGTGGTGATGATGATTACACCGTTTGCACCGCGGGCGCCGTAGATGGACGTGGAAGATGCGTCCTTGAGCACGGAAATGGCTTCGATATCGGAAGGGTTGATGTCGCTGAGCGACGAAACCGCATCCATGACGCCGTCAACCACGATCAGAGGGTCGTTGGAGGCGGTGATGGAACGGGAACCGCGGATACGGATAACTGCGTCGGAGCCCGGCTCGCCGTCGGTGCTCGTCACTTCCATACCTGCCACACGGCCCTGGAGAGCCTGGTCCACGGAAAGCACCGGTTCGTCACGGATTTCTGCCATTTTTACGTTGGTAACCGATCCTGTGAGGTCGGCTTTCTTGACGGCACCGTAACCGATAACCACCACATCCTCAAGACGTTGCGCCGCATCGGGCATCAAGGTTACATCGATGGTTTTCTGACCTTTGACGGGGACCACGGATTCGGCGTAACCGAGGAAATACACGGAGATATAGTCGCTGTCTTTGCACTCAAGGGTGTAGCGGCCGTTGGAGTCGGTGGTAACCGAAGAGGCCACATTGCCGTCGGGCGCTCCGGTCTTCACTACCACGATAGCACCGGGCATGGTGTCCCCGTTTTCGTCACGGATCACACCGCTGACCTTGCGGGTCTGGGCAAAGGCCGGAACGAGCAACGCCAGAGCCAGAAGGGTTGAAATCAACTTTCTCATATCCAATCGACCTCCTCCTCGTATTCGAAATCTTCCTCGTCGTAAATCACGCCCATTTCAGCCTCCGTGACCCTGTAGGCCGCGAAATTGTCGATATGCACGAATACCTGGTCGTCGTTGGCGGTGCTGAAAGTGAAGTGCGTCTTGGCACTCATGCGTTCACCGTTGCCTACCAGGAGAAGATACTTGAGATTGTTCTTCTCCGGGGCGGTGCCGATTGGCACGTTGACCCTGTAGGTAGTGAAGCCGGTGTCGTAGAACATGCCGCCTGAAACGGTCACGTCGAGGGTGATATTCTTGCTCAGGAACTCATTGTCCGTCTCCGCCCAGGCATTGAACGAAATGTAGTCGAAATAGTCGCTGTTGAACGACGGATATTCCTCCGTGGTGTAGGTCTGCTTACCGCTGATGGTAATGCATTCGCCCGGCTCCCCGGAGAAATCTTCCATGAATTTCTGCGAGTAACCCTGCCTGACGGAAAGGAATTTGCCCAGCGACTGGGACGGGCAGGAGAAACTGAGTTTACCCTCGCGGCGGTCCAGCGAATTGAGAGTCAGGATAGAGGCCGCGTCGTAAGTGACCACGGTGTGGCCCGGCTCAACCTCTTCTACCGACTTGATCTGGAACCATTCGTCATCCGATGCCGACTGGCTAACAAGGTACTTCCATTGCAACTCCACGTTGGACAGGACATGTATCTTCCCGTCCTGGACTCCGTCGAACGGAATCTGGATGTCGTTCACGGTCTTTTCCGCCGAAGTCTCATACACCGTGATGAACTCGCTCCGGGGCGGGACCTGAACTTCGTCGTTCTTGGCGCAGGAGCACAGAACGACGGCCAGAGAGGCAAAAAGCAGCAGCAAAGTTGTTTTTCTGTCCATATTGATGCTATTTCATTTTTGACAGTTTGAAATCCGCGATGATGGGATAGTGATCCGAAGGGATATAGAATGTGCTGACGCCCGAATGTTCTCGTTTGGTGTACGAATCCGGCTGGGTGTAAACATCTTCGCAAGCCTTGAGCATAGGCTTGGAAACGTACAGGTAGTCTATCCTCAAGTTACCGCAGGTAGGCATGAAATCATCCGGATAGCACTCTTTTACCAGGTCGAAGAACGGAGACTGGAAAATCATGTAGTCCTGGGTTGTAAATCCAAGCGACGCATTGTTCCACTTGTACTTCCAATTATCCTTGCGGCTGTATGAGTTATAGTCTCCCGCCATTATCCAAAGCTCCTTATCCGGGTTCTTTGTCTTGCGTACCGTATGGTCCAGAATGCACGTAAGTTCCTTGACGCGATGCAGTTCGCCCTCATACCTTTCCTCGCTGGCCTTCCGCTGGTCATAGGGCACTCCATAGCCGTATTTGCCGTGCTTGAGATGGACAGGCACAATGTTG
Source organism: Bacteroidales bacterium (assembly GCA_017509375.1). The sequence goes on from JAFWPT010000372.1 coordinate 3,175, forward strand.
AGAGGCTTCTCCACTCCATCCACATGCACCTGATACCATCCGGCGTAATTCACCACCACAGTGTCCGGCTTGTGCCCCCAGACGATGGCTATGCTGTCTATGGGGTACCGTGAGGTGATGGCATCCGGATAGTTCGTGAGGCCGAAAGGAGTCGAAGTGGATGGGCGGCGAGGCGTAACAAAGTGATATTGATGCCCCCACCTGGCACAAAGCTCTCCCCAGTGAGCGGGAAGATAGCGCTCCTCGTTCGGCATATGCGTCGACGTCCCGTCGTAATAAATCTGAGCAGCCTCGCAAAAGATACAGATATCCGGGTCTTTAGATTTTATCCAATCCACAAAGGCTTGATAGTGATCCGGCTGACCGGCCCACATTCCGTTCTGGATGTTCCAATAGAGAATCCTGAGCGTCTTCTTGGGAGCATCTTTCTTGTCCGCAGAATGCCCCGGGCCCTCAGCGAAGGAGGGCAAAGCGAACAGAATTGCAGACAAAAGGAGGACAAGGAATTTTTTCATGGCTCGCGCGCGTTATTTTTTTAGCAATGTAAGCAGTTTGCTCTCAAAAAACAACTATTTGCAAGCTCAAAGGAAATTATCTGCAGTTTAGGGAACTCGTAAATATTTATTTATAAACATATTAACTTGTTTCCATTTTGCTTTTTAAGGAAATGGTTTTTTGTTTCCCAAAATCAAATTTCAGCCAATTTTCCGGCAAATTGGTCTTTTGGGATGAGTAGCTTGGAGTTGAGTTCCGAACGCTTGTTATAAACGGTTTTGATGGAGCAATGAAGCAGTTCGGATATCTTGGAACTGTCGGTAATGCCAAGTTTGATAATAGCAAAAATACGAAGTTCAGTATTCAGTAGTTCGCCGGATTTCAGGGTGATTTGACATTCCGGTCTGAGCATTGAATTGAAGTCCTGGACGAAATTTGGGAAGATGTCCAGAAACGCGCTGTCGAAGTTATGGTACATTTGTTTCAACTCCTCGTTGGTGATATCCTTGGAGGGGTCGGTCAGGTCAAGCACATACTTGGTATTGCCCTTGCGGGTGTTAGTGTTGATTTTGGCCCGCAACGCCATAAGACGGGCGATATATGTGGAGTACAGTTCAAAGAATCCCAGCACATATCGGTTTGCCGTCTTGCCGGAGCGCGCCAGTTTATCGTTGAGCAAGACTATTTTATCCCTGGAGCGAACGACTATAACAGTGATAAACAACAACAGCAGGGACATAAACACAATGAGTATCAGACCTATCTGTACACGACGTTTCTGGCGCGCCAACATAGCGGCATAGTTCTCGTTGATACGGATACTTGCTTCCACACCGTTCAGCAAGCGGTACCTGCTGCCCAGCCTTATCATTGTGGAGTAATAATAGTCGGATACCCGCTTTGCGTCGTCCAGGCGGCCAAGGCTCGTAAGATAATTCTCCACATAGCGCAGAGATGCAATATTCTGGTTGGCGCTGGTGAGGTCAAGTATTGCCGATTTCAACAAGTAATCGACATTCTCCTCAATCGGGCGCTTCATGTAGTATGTATAAATGATGAAACGGTCGTAATAGACCAGGGCCAGACGCTCGTTCCTGGTTGCTATTGCGGTGTCCAGACGTTCCTGGTTGATGGCCAGCGCCTGTTCAAAAGCACCTTCCCTGGCATACCTTCTCTCCTTTTCCCGAAGTGCCGTATGAGAGTTTTCAGGCAACAGAGAAAGCAAGGTGTCCCGATAGTTAACATAAATGGACACGAACTCCTTGCGGAGCGCAGGCTTGGAGTCCAACACTTGATAAGAATCGTGGTAAAGAGTACGTAGAGCCTGATAGTATCGAAGGACATTGTCACTGCTCAACGAGTCGCGTTTTATGGTATTTATGATCCGCGACCCTTCGAAAAAGAGCCCGTTGTTGATGAGCGTGGTGCTTTTCATCAAGTTGATTTTGTCCTGCAAGTCTTTGTCGCCTGACTTTTCGGCCAGTTCCAAGGCCTTGTCGAGATATACGATGCATGAATCCGATTCGAAATTCATATAATCAACGGCAAAAGAAATATAGGCATCAATCTTCTCTTTGCTATCCGACGGAATCTTCTCAATCTTTTTGCGAGTATCCGACAACTTGGCTTCGTAACGGGAAATGTAGATATCGACACTGTCGAGACGGGACATAAGATCTGTCAAAAGAGGATTTTCCGTCGGTTCGCTTTGATTGAAACAGGCGCAGGCAAAGAGTCCTGAAAGAAGAATCAGGAAGCAGTTCAACGTGCGATTCTTGTATCCCATGATCTTACTGTTTAACGGGAATCAAATGTACAAAATATTTTGATTATCTTTGTCTTGGATATGAAAACGAAATACATCATTGTTTTAACCGCACTGCTCCTGCTGTGTGCCTGCAACGGTCCGTCCGGAGGGAACAATGCCTCCGGAGGCGGCAACGGGAGCGAAAAGCACAGCTTGCCAGGCACCACCGCCACGGCAAACACGGTAGCGGAACCCGCCGGGAAGTTTCCAATGGTATCGGTACCAAGCGTTTACGATGACAACCCCGACAATGCCATGGATTATATGCTCGAGCACTATTGGGACGCTTTCTTCAAGGGAAGCGGCAGCACGACGCCGAATTCCATTCTGGGCGTGGCCGACGGCGAGTTCGAACAAGCTCTTTCCAACTATATAGAAATCCTCCGGATGATGAAGGTCAAGGCTACGCCGGACCAGCCTGCACCGTTCAAGAAAGCCACGGCAAGCATACGCAACTTCTTCGGCAAACTGGAAGCCCGGCAGCTTGCCGACACCAGCGCCAAGACCTACCTCAGGACGACCGAGAAAGTATCCAGTTACCTTTTCGACCCGAACTCCCCCATGAGGGATGAAGACTTCTACCTGCCCTTCGTAGAGGGGATGCTGAAGAGCCCATGCACCCGGGAAGACATGCGAAACGCCTTCCGCTATGAGGCCTCCCAATGCCGCAGGAACGGATTCGGCCAGACTGCGGCCGACTTCAGCTTCAAGGATGCAAGAGGCAACAAAGGAAGCCTTCACGGCATACGCGCAGACTACACCATGCTGTTCTTCAGCAATCCCGGCTGCAATTCCTGCAAGGAAATAATCAGCGAAATCAACAGCTGCGGCTGCATTTCCCCCATGATTGCCGACAAGCGCCTGGCCATAGTGAACATCTACATAGACGAAGAGGTGCAGAAATGGCGCGATTACTTGCCAAATTACCCAAAAAGCTGGATAAACGGCTACGATTACACCTTCATGCTCAGGGACTCCCAGGATTACGACATCCGCGCCATACCTTCACTGTACCTCCTGGACAGCAAGAAGCGCGTGCTTATGAAAGACGCTCCGACGCACAATGTCCTGGCCTACCTTGAAAACATTTACGCACAATGAAACAATACCTGGATTTACTGCGGCATATACGCGAACACGGGGTCATCAAGCAAGACCGCACCGGAGTAGGCACCCAAAGCATCTTCGGTTACCAGATGCGCTTCGACCTTTCCGAAGGCTTTCCCCTGCTCACCACCAAGAAAGTCCATCTCCGCTCCATCATCCACGAATTGCTGTGGTTTATCGCGGGAGACACCAACATTGCCTATCTCCACGACAACAAGGTGACCATCTGGGACGAGTGGGCCGACGAAAACGGGGACCTGGGGCCGGTATACGGCCATCAGTGGCGCAGTTGGGAAGCCACCGACGGCAGAGTTATCGACCAGCTGGCGCAGGTTGTAGAACTAATACGCCACAATCCTGATTCCCGCCGCATCCTGGTATGCGCGTGGAACCCCGGAGACATAGACAAGATGGCGCTCCCGCCTTGCCACTGTCTTTTCCAGTTCTACGTGGCCGGCGGCAAACTCAGCTGCCAGCTTTACCAGCGTAGCGCGGACACCTTCCTTGGCGTTCCGTTCAATATAGCCTCATACGCCCTTCTGACCATGA
>JAFWPT010000373.1 GCA_017509375.1 Bacteroidales bacterium
CATCCCGGACTCCTTGAATCGAGCCGAAAGAGGAGAAGATGGCGTTTGCGCCGCAATCAAGGCGGGCGCATAGGCTCCGCGCAGTAAGGGCCGAAGGACCTCCGGAGCGCACCAAATCAAGGGATGCGGAGAGGATCCTTTCTTTTGTGACAGTAACCGGTCTTGCCATAATGGATGTTCCGTAATATATCGGTACAAAAATAAGCAAAGGAGCAAGATTGTCCAATAAGGTTACAGGAATAATGCATATTTGTCCACATATTTGTCCATATCGATTATTATTTCGGAATACAAGATACGCTAACTTTGCAGTCGAAATAATGTGGACAAACCATGAAACGACTGATTGCTTTTTTAATGCTTGCGTCAATGGCCCTTCCCTGCCTGGCGAAGGGCGACTGGAAGGGGAAAGTGGTGGATGAGAAAGGTGAGCCGGTTGCTTACGCCAACGTAGCTGTACTCTCCAAAGCCGATTCCACTGTGGTGTGCGGTGTAGTGACTCAGGAGGACGGCACCTTCAATATAGTCACCAATGAGACGGACGGCATTATGATGGTGGCCATGCTGGGCTACAAGACGGTGTATCTCGCTCTCGTTGATGGTGCCGTGATTACCCTGACAGATGATACGCAGATGCTGGAAGGGGCCATAGCAAGTGCCATCATGCCCAAGACCAAACTCACGGGCGAAGGACTCCAGACCAACGTCCGGGGTTCTGTGCTGGAGAATGTAGGATCGGCCAATGACGTGCTGGCCAAGACGCCGGGACTCATCAAGGGGCAGAACGGCCTGGAGGTGATTGGCAAAGGCTCGCCGCTGGTGTACATCAACGGGCGCCGCGTGAGTGATGCTTCCGAGCTGGACCGCTTGCAAAGCAACGAGATACAGAGCGTCGAGGTCATCACCAACCCCGGTGCTCAGTACGATGCCACGGTGCGGGCGGTGGTGCGCATCAAGACCATCCGACGCCAGGGCGACGGCTTCAGTTTTAACCTGAACGCTTCCGACGAACAGTCCCTGCGCTGGGCCAAAGGGAACGATCCCTTCGGCGCCATCAATGTGAACTACCGCACCGGCGGTGTGGATATCTTCGCAGGGGTGAACTATGCCCGCAATACTTCCCGGCAGGAAAGTTACCTGGAGAAACAAACCTTCGGCACCACTGCCGCCGGGGATGACTGGCTATTCGAGAACAAAAGTACGCTTCTGAACGAATACATCGGCAGTTCTATCTATGGCAACGCCGGCGTCAACTGGCAATTGGCCGACAATCACTTCCTGGGCGGCAAAGTGGAATGGGGCCGGCATCTGACCTACAACGTTCACACGGAGGTGAACGACAATGTGTTCGAGAATGGAACGCTGATAGATAAACTTTCCACAATGTCGGATGACACGATGGGGGCATGGCCGCCGTATAACCTGGGCGCCAACCTCTATTACAACGGCCTCGTAGCGGGCAAGTTGGGCATCGACGTGAACCTGGACTATTATGGAACGGACGACAGCACCAAGTCAGTTTCCGTGGAAACGAGCGATATGACGCACGATGCCGCCATCCAGAGCAGCAGTACGAATGCCGGGCGTATGTACGCCGTCAAGGCCGTGCTGTCCTATCCCATCTGGAAGGGCCAGCTGCAGGCCGGTACGGAAGAGACTTTTTCCCACCGGACGGACAATTATTCGGTGAACGGTATCGACATCCCGGCCTCGAAGGCCACGGTGAGGGAAGACAATATCGCCGGATTCGCCTCCTACGGCTGCTATTTGCCGAAGGTGGGACAGCTGAGCGCCGGGGTGCGTTACGAATATGTCCACTATGCCTATGAGGATGCCATAACGCCCGCGAACAACATCACAGGGGACTACGTAAACTGGTTCCCAAACTTTTCCTATGCGGGGGTTATCGGCCAGAATACTCAGAATCCTGTCCAGGTGATGCTGAATTACAGTGCCAAGACGCGCCGGCCCAATTATGCTAACCTTTCAAGTGCCATCCGCTACAACAGCCGCTATATCTGGCAGGGCGGAAACGCGGGCCTGCAGCCGGAACTGTCC
>JAFWPT010000374.1 GCA_017509375.1 Bacteroidales bacterium
GGCCGAGCCCCTGGGAGAGACTATTCCCGATTTCCACAACATGGAGCTCCGTGCGCGCCAGCTCCACGAAGCCGTAGCCGCGGACAAAGCCGGACGCATGTCCGAGCCCGAGGTGCAAGCCATCCTGGCCGAACTGCTCCCCTTCGAAGAGGAGATGTGCAAGGCCGAGCGCATGCACCGGGAAGGAATTCTGCCCAAACGCATCTGCCACTGCGATACCAAGGTCAACAACATGATGTTTGACGCGGACGGCAACGTGCTCTGTGTCATCGACCTGGATACGGTTATGCCGAGCTTCGTCTTCTCCGACTTCGGGGATTTCCTGCGCACCGCAGCCAATACCGTGGCGGAAGATGACCCCGCAGTGGACAAGGTGGCGTTCCGTATGGATATTTTCGAGGCGTTCGCCCAGGGTTACATCAAATCTGCCAAGGCCTTCCTTACCCCGGTGGAGAGGGAGAACCTGCCGTACGCGGCTTGCCTTTTCCCGTATATGCAGGCCGTGCGCTTCTTCGCGGACTACATCAACGGAGATACTTACTACAAGATAAAGTACCCGGAACACAATCTGGTACGCACCCGCAACCAGGTAGCCCTTTTCAAGGCAGCCATTGCTAAAGTGCCAGAGATGAAAGCCATAATCGACGCTTTGTAGTTTATCGAAAAGATGGTCTGCAAGGGAGCCGGTACAGGCTGGCTCAACTTAATGCCATACTTCCGATAAGTACTGTTATTGCATTGTGTGATAAATAGATAAAAATTATATTGTATGAGAAGAACCCGATTTTTAGTAGTTTGCGCTGCCCTGGCGGCGCTCTTGGTTTCCTGCAACAAGAACCAGGGAGGAATCATCCGTACCGAGGTGCCTCCCCGTCCGGCAGGACAGACTGACATGATTCAGTTCCGCGCCGAACCAATAGCTGACGTGGGCATAGGCGTAGTGGGCCTCGGAATGCGAGGAGGGGATGCTGTAAAACGCCTTACCCACGTGCCCGGATGCCACGTAGCTGCAGTTTGCGACGTAGAGCCGAACCGTACCGAGGCAAGTATCGCATACCTCAACAAAAAGAGTCTTGAAGCCAATGCCTACACCGGCTCCGAAGAGGCCTACAAGCAGCTTTGCGAGGATCCGGCCGTAGACCTGGTATATATCTGCACCGACTGGATCCATCACGTCCCCGTGGCGCTCTATGCCATGGAGCAGGGCAAGCATGTTGCCATCGAGGTCCCGTCCGCCGAGACCCTTCAGGCTTGCTGGGACCTGGTGAACACCTCCGAACGCACCCGCAAGCACTGCATGATTCTGGAAAACTGCTGCTATGATTTCTTTGAACTCACGGCCCTGGCTATGGCCCAGAAAGGTGTTTTCGGCGAGATAATCCACGCAGAAGGCGCATATCATCACAACCTGGATCCTTACTGGGGCGCATACTGGCATAACTGGCGCATGGACTTCAACCAGAAGCATCGCGGCGACCTGTATCCTACCCACGGATTCGGCCCCGTATGCCAGGCTCTGGACATTCACCGCGGCGACAGGCTCACCACCCTCGTAGCAATGGATACCGACCCGTTCAACGGCCCCAAGCATGTGGAAGCTGCGACCGGCAAGCCCTGCGAGGATTTTGCCAACGGCGACGTCACCATGACCATGCTGCGCACCGCCAAGGGCAAGACCATACTTATAGAGCACGACGTGATGACACCCCGTCCTTATAACCGCATGTACCAGCTCGTTGGCACCGACGGCTATGCCGGCAAATATCCCGTCCAGGAAATATGCCTGCGTACCGAGGGGGCGGAAAATGTCGACTACCAGCAGCTTGGCGGAGAGAGGGTGTACCGGGGAGCCGAGCTTACCGCTCTCATGGAGCAGTACCCCAATCCTATCCTTACTCCCGACCTCGTGGAGCTTGCGCGGCAAGTGGGCGGGCATGGCGGAATGGACTTCCTCATGGATTACCGTTTGGTCTATTGTCTCAACAACGGCCTGCCTCTGGACATGGATGTGTACGACCTGGCGGAATGGTGCTGTGTCACCGAGCTTAGCCGCATTTCACTGGAGAACGGATGCGCTCCCGTGGAGGTTCCGGACTTCACGAGAGGTGCCTGGGACCGAGTGAAAGGCTTCAGCTACGCCTTCGCCGAATAATTCAGTCAATTATAAGAAATTCCCCTCTTGATTGTTGATTATCAGGAGGGGAAACTTTTTTGTTATGGCGGTTAACATTTTTGTTTCGCGGTCTATTTGGGGGCCAGAACGTACAAAACTGCCGCAATAATTGTATAGACGATGTTAGGCAGCCACAGTGCCATCGCCGCAGGCAAGGTGTCTGTGAAAACGAACATTTCACTGAACTTCAGGAAGAGGATGTAGAGGAAGGCCAGGCCTATTCCGAGAGCCAGGTTGATACC
>JAFWPT010000375.1 GCA_017509375.1 Bacteroidales bacterium
ATTTGCGCTCATACGCCTTGGCGTGAGCGAGTCGTCCAAGATTGCCAGTTTCCTCAAGAAATCGCCCTCTACGGTCTATAATTACAGGGTTAAGCTCCGCAACGCCGCTGTATGCGGGAACGATGAGTTCGAGAAGAGGCTGATGGAGATTAACTAATTATTCTTAAATTTGTTCAAAACTAAAGCGATGAGAGTATTCAGCCAAGAGGTGATGAACGAGGCGTGCCGCCAGTGCAACGTTATCAGCCCGGGTGCGGCAACCATTATGGACAATGCCAAATTGTCTTCATATCTTGAAACCACTACGGGCATTCCCGTCATACATATGGAACTGGGCTCCCCGGGATTCGCTCCCAACAAGATTGGAATCGAGGCCGAAAAAGCGGCTCTCGACGCCGGAGTGGGATCGAAGTATCCCCCCACCGACGGATTGCCGGTCCTTAAAGAGGCTTCTTCCCGCTTTGTCAAGGCCTTCCTTGATATCGAGCTTGCTCCCAAGTACCATATTCCCACCACCGGGTCAATGCTGGGTGCCTTCGGGGCGTTTGCGGCGGCCGGGCAGTGCCGTCCGGAGCGAAGCAAGATACTTGTGCTCGAGCCCAGCTTCTCGGCCAACAAGCAGCAGTTCGCTATCCTTGGACTGCCCTGGAAGGGGGTTGAGGCTGCCGATTTGAGAGCCGACGGATTTGAAGAAGGACTCCGGCGCGAACTCTCCGGCGGGCAGTATGCGGCCGTTGTGTACTCCAATCCCAACAACCCCTCGTGGATGTGCCTTTCGGAGGAGGAAGTTGCTGCAATTGCGCGTGTGGCTCGGGAGAGCGATACCATCGTTATTGAAGACCTTGCATATTTCTGCATGGATACCCGCGGCGGCTTCGGGGTGCCGTACTGCGAGCCTTATCCTCCCACCGTTGCGCGCTATACCGGCAATTACATGCTTCTGTTGTCGGGTTCAAAGATTTTCTCGTACGCAGGCCAGCGGATAGGAGTGCTATGCGTGGGCGAGGAGCTCTACAACCGCTCTTTCCCGGCGCTTGCAGCCCGTTACGGCGGTACCGGAATCTTCGGGCTTACCATCACCGGCGGAATACTTGATATGATAACTTCGGGCTGTACTGCAAGTACGCAGTGGGGCCTGGCCGCCATGATGGACAGTAGCTGCGCGGGGAGTCTCAATTTCCTGGAAGATATCTCCGGGTACAGTACCCGTGCGGCCCGAATGAAAGAAATATTCCTGCGCAACGGCTTCTCTATCAGCTACGAGTCTGACGGGCGGGGCCCGATTGCAGACGGATTCTTCTTTACTCTCAGTTATCCGGGAATGGACAGCGCCACGTTGGTGGATGAACTTATCGCTTACGGCGTAAGCACGGTAAGCCTTGATAAGATGGGCAGCAGCCGGCACGGAGTGAGGGTTTGTTCAAGCCGCATCGAGGGCGGGCAGTTCCCGCTTCTGGCGGAGCGTATGGAGGCCTTCGCCCGGGACCATTGCCTATAACAGCGTTTTTTTTGTATATTTGCATAATTGCAAACCGTTTAGCCTATGTCTTCCCATTCGTACAGGGAGGTAGAGAGTATCTCCACCTTACCAGGCCCCGATGAGTCGGGATTCATTTCCCATTACGTTTTTCAGTATATCGATTTCAACCAGGTGCCGCAGTACATAGCCGCAGGCCACCGTTTCTGCGACTGTTTCTTCTTCGGCTGCGACATCCCCGCCGCCATGGAAGGCCAGATCGGCAGCACCTGTCTGGTGTTCCCACGCCTTGGGCTGGCCTACAGCACTTTCCGGGGCAAGCTTTACACGGCAACCGAGCTATACGAAGGCTACGATCCCGAGCATGAAGACAGCTTTGCCACTTGTTTCGACACGCGGGTGTACAACGACTACATCGACAAGGGCAAGCAGTGCAACGAAATACGGGAAACCCTCGGCCGCACCCTTCACGACAGGGCTATCGAAGATGCCATGGGCGATTTCCTGAGCCGTTACGGCGAGAGGCAGGTGGTGGCTATCATGGGCGGTCACGTTATCAAGCGTACCGATGCCGAATACCGTAAGGTGGCCCTCATCAGCAAGACACTTACCGAAAAAGGCAAGCTCATGGC
>JAFWPT010000376.1 GCA_017509375.1 Bacteroidales bacterium
CGTGTAATGCGGGCGCTGGCCGGAAGGAGAGACCAAAGTCCCCGGGGAATGCAGCCGTAAATGATGAGAAGTCTCCAGGCAATAGTGATTTGTTTTATCTATGGTGACTGTTGGCCAACGAATGAATACTTGTCCAGAACTTTTTGATAGGGAGGGAACATTTTCATGGCCATCATGGCCTCTGATGGCGGGAAGCAAATAACAATGTTTCCATTGGAATCAAGCAAATCAGACAGATTGTTCAAGGTCAAATCGTATCGGCAATAGAAATCTTCATTGTCATAAAATATGTGACGATCTGGCACAGGCCTACAATCATAATACGCTCCGTCATATACAAATACTCTAACGGTATCGTACGGAGACATATCCTTTATGGATTTATACCCAGTGTTATAACTCCATCTAGAATAAGGGCGGAAATACTTATATGAAAACACTTGCCCTGCACTTTTCATAGTCGTGTCATCAGGCGCAATATCCTCCATGGTTCCCCATTCGAAAGGGACTCCATAATTATATTTTATGGGAAGCAAATACTCAATTTGCAAGGAACTGTTATTGACAAGAACATATCGAATACATCCCTCATTCCTATCACAAGAAAAGGCCAGTACAAGTATAAATATTAGAAAAATGGGGCGATAACACATGGCCAGTTTACGCTTAAGATATTCATTCGTGTTCATAATACTTATCGAAATAGTCTTGTGCATACTGTTTTGCCCATACTTCCATCCATTGTTTGTTGTGTTGTTCAAAATCGTTAAAGAGAGTACTAACAAGGCTGAATAGCGCAGGAATTGGTAAATATAGAGGCCCCCATATCTTGCTTTGGCGCGTATGCCCATATTCATGTTGATAGTAATCTTTAACGATATCATATGGTTGACACAAATAATCATCAAATAATAAAGAAGTCATAATTGAGGGATCATCGCCGTTGTCAACATTCATATAACTGCCCAGAGTGACACCTTGATTTCCAGAGGAAAAATTTGTAACATAGACAGCGCCTCCGAAATAGGTCACTTGTTCCGCCCAACAATTTCTAATAGAGGACCAGAAGTATCCTAACGCTTGTTGGGGGTACTCCCAGGTATGGCGGCTAATTCCCTCCCAGACCTGTCCGAAGAATGATTTGTTTTCGTCAAGGTAGACATTCCCCATAATAATCTTCCCTGTATTTGCCACGCCTTTCCAGCCTTGATGAATAGCCCCACCGATAACACTCGTCAATGTTGAAGCTGTGTTTAGATGTAACATGGTCGATGTGACACGGGGATACATACGACTAATTATTCCCATGATGCCCGGGAAACCACTATTGACCAATACTATTTGAGACGCCGTGTCAAGAACCAGGCCGGCAAGCATACCTGAGAAGAGATTCTTGGCCCAGTTTCCATCACTCAAATCATCCTCTCGAATAGCATGTGCCAAAAGATTTCCAACTCCAAAAATGAACGGCGTTAATCCAAAGAGAAGTACTTCCCCACTCTTATCCGTATACTTCAACGGATTATTCAGCGCATAGGAGTAGCGGTTGAGGTTCTGGGTGAAATCCGGAGCCTGGACATAAGGGTCGGGGCTAAGGAAACGGCCCAGAAGCGGATCGTACAGGCGGGCATTCATGTTGATGAGGCCGAACCAGCCCAGGTGCTCGTGGCCGGTGAAGCCACGGCCGAGGAGGAGCTCCGGCTCGTCGCCCGGGTAGTAAATCTCCAGCGTCTCAGGATCCCGCAAGCGCCCCCAGGGGTCGTAGCTATACTCGGCCACCAGGGTGCCGCTTGCCGTAGCAATATGCGTTACGCTGCCCAGGTAGTCCCGGCCGATGTTATAGGCCGCCCAGCTACCGCTGTTCACCTTCTGAAGAACCATGGGGGCCGAATAGGCGTCGCCGCCCAGGTATAGGCGCTCGGTGATGCCGACGGCCGTACTGTCACACTCATATCGGCCGCCCAGATAATACCGGGTGAGGATGTTACCCGTGCTGTCCGTAACGGCCATCTTGACCCGGTCGCCGTCGGCATTGTATGTGAACGCTGCACTCCGGCCCCCTTCCGCCAGGACGGAAGGGCGGTTGAAGCAGGTGTAGGAGATGCTCTGTTGCCGGTCGGGCACCAGAGCACCGTCATCCGGGTCAAACAGCAGCAGTTTATAGCCACTGCCATAGGACATGGAGCCCAAATCGCTCATGGATGTAATATTCCCGTTATTGGCATAATTGATACTCCGGTCGTCCGTGTCGGCTAATCGATTCAGATTATCGTAATAGAAGCGCTCCAACGTGACATTCCCCACGTCATAACGTTCGGAGAGATTGCCTGTCGAGGCATTGAAACTATATTCAAAATCCTGAAGGATCCCGCCTGCCATCTTGCGGTATGACGGTATGCCATATGCATTAAAACCGTATGTCCTGGAAACCGTTCCCGTAACAACGGACGTGGGTTGCCCCAACGCGTTTTCGGCCGTTAAAGACCAGACGGTCAGATTGCCGTCCGTGGTGACGGACTGCAGGTTGCCATAGGCATAATTATAAATCTCATCAACGATGGGACCGCTTTGCGTAGAATAGCTCACCTGCTCCAGTACGCTTCCTGTCAGGTAACTCAGTTCTTTCGTCAGGAACCGCCCGTCGGAGCAGCTGTCCCGCACCGTCGCAAGCCGGCCCAGGTTATCATAACTGTATGACTTGCGCGTCCCGTTGGTGGAAATCTCCGCTGTCAGGAGGCCGTCTGTATTGTACGTGTAGCTTGTGGAGAAGTCCCCCTGGCGGGTCACGGACGTCGTCCTGCCGAACTTGTCCAGGCTGGTAGTGACCGCACCGTTGGGATTGGTGTGTGTGCTGCTCGAGGAGCCGTCACTGTTCCAGACATAGGCGTCCGTCTGCGTCCCGGCGCTGGGGTCAACAATCTGCGTTCTTCTGCCATACTCGTCATACGAGAAGGAGGTACTGATATTCCCCGGGGCGGTTACCGAGGAAGGCTGCCCGTCATCCCGGAGGTTATAGGTAATGGTGCCGCCGGCATCCGTCACGCTCACGACGCGTCCGCCGGCGTCCGTGGTACGGGTGGACGTGATGCCCTCCTTGACCGTGGTGGTGCTGGTCCCGCTGTAAGACCAGGTCGTGGTCTTGCCCGAGGCTTCCACGACGGCCAGCGGCCGGTTCAGATGGTCATACGTGTACCGGTTCCAATAGGACGCCGATGTGCCGCGGAACGGGAGGGAGACCCGGCTGACGTTCCCCTGCATGTCATACTCCTTGTCCACATACTGCCACTGGCCGTCGAAGCGCTTCCGGCCGCTGCGCACCTCGCGGTTGGCCCCGTCATAATGTAGCACCTGGTCCGGAGCACCCGTGGCGGTCTTCGTGACATAATAGCACTTTTCGCCACCCCAGGTGGCCGTGGTCTGCGTCTCGCCGCCGTCCGGGCGGGTGGTTCTTATTAAGTTCCCCCAGGAATCATATTGACATGAGGTCGTGTGGTTCCGAAAATCCACCGACGACGTCGGCTTGCCCCAGTGATTGTATCCGATATAGGACGTGGTCTGGCCCAGGGCATTCGTGGAACTGAGCACGTGACGGCCATCGTTGTCATAGGTATAGCTCTTCCCCGTGAACTCCGTAGCCCCGTAGGGGGCTGTCATTTCCGAGATTACATTGCCCCGGGCGTCATACTGCCAGCACGTTTCGGAAACGAGGTTGGTGGCGTCATAATCAATATGGTGATGGAACGCACCCCAAATCCGTCCGTATTGGCCCACATACACTTTCTTGTTGGACGGGTGATACAGGGTGTCATAGGTGGTCACAACCCGCTCCTTCCAGGAAAGGGTGCTATTGCCATCCGTCTCTTTGATCAGCGCCTCTTCCGTAACGACGCCCAATACATATTTGTTGGGCGCGGTACCGTGTGCGTACGTACATTGCTTTGTCTCTGTCTGCCGGGCCGTGCTGCCATTCAGCGCCTTGGTACTGACAATCTCGGAAGGATAATCGTATGTGCCATATGTAATGGCTGTTGTGTCGGTTACCCCACGCACATTGTCAGAAACGACACTTTGTATCAGCCGGGGATTCTGTTTCCCGTAAGCAGTAGCGTGGTCATCATACGTGTTAACCTGAGAGGAAAGCAGCGGGGAAGTATCTAAAATACCGTCACGTGTTATCAATTGCGTGAGTACGCCTCTCTTCTCGGGATCATAGTACTTGTCGGACATTATATAGTACGATGGCATGATGTCTTCAGTCCGAATCCTGGCAAAGCCGCAGAAGCCGAGTCCCCGGTTATGGACCGTAGCATCCTGATAGATGTAGTTTCTATTCTTATAGCACGTGCTCCCTTCGGACAAGATGCCATACTCTCCATACAGCAAATAAAGGGGCAGGGGCCGTTTTGAATAGCCGGCTGTCACATCAGGAGTATATGCGGTTGTTCCCCAATAGTAGCTCTCGTCCGGAAGAAACGAATATCCATTCCACAACCGATTCCCGAAGCTGTCTTCCGACCCCTTAAGATATCTTATCTTGGGAGACAGACCGTCATATGAGAACAACTTGACATAAAACCCTTCCACTTTGATGAAATTGCTCATGCTGTTATAATTCACCACATTTCCGGGATTCGGACAATTGACTTATCTTTACACCGAATCGGTCTTTATCGAAGACCCGGAAC
>JAFWPT010000377.1 GCA_017509375.1 Bacteroidales bacterium
GCCAGACCACTTTCTGGATACGGTAGGGATAGCGCTCTATCAGCCTCGCCGCATTGGGGCATGAGATACGGTGGATTTTTATGCCTGCACTGCGGGTTACGAAACCGAAGACATCATCTCCGAACACCGGATTGCAACAGGCAGACATCTTGTAATCCAGGCCTTTGACATTCTTGGCGTTCAGTACCAGTATGTCTTCTCCGGTATTGCTGTAGGGGAGGGATTTTTCTTTGACGCTATGTTCTTGTACGCCGCTGTCGTCCTTCTGTGAGGCCGATTTATCGACTATGAAAGCCTTGATGTCGTTGATGTCAACTTCGCCTGTCGCTATGGCCGCCATGAACCCCAGTACGGAATTGTACCTGTGAGCCTTCATGTACTCCGTCTGCATGCCGTCGGGGAATTCCAGCTTCCAGTTTTTCAGGCGTCTTTCGAGTATTTCCCGGCCTTCCGCCGCTTTCTTGCGTTCTTCTGCGTCCAGCTCCAGTTTGATTTTGGTGCGGGCTTTGGAAGTGACCACCCAGTTAAGCCAGTCGCGGGTAGGCCTTTGGTTTTTCTGGGTGAGTATTTCCACCGTGTCTCCTGTCTTAAGCTTTTCCCTGAGCTGCACGGCCTTGCCGTTAATGCGTCCGCCGCTGCACCGGGCACCGAGGCCGGAGTGGATGTTGAAAGCGAAATCCAGCACGGAGGAGCCTGCAACGAGGATTCTGAGTTCTCCTGTGGGAGTGAATACGAAGATTTCCTTGTCCGGGGGAGCCGGCAGGTCTTCCGGCTTGGCGTCGAAGGGGTGCTCCAGTGCGTCGCGTACAGATTGCAGCCAGCGGTCCGTACTTGCTTCGTGATGTATGCCCTTGTATGCCCAGTGGGCGGCGTGGCCGTTTTCAGCCTCGTCGTCCATGCGGGTGGTGCGTATCTGGACTTCCAGGTAGCTGCCTTGCTTGTTCTTTACCGTGATGTGCAGCGATTCATACCCGCTTGGACGGGGCGTGGTAATCCAGTCCCGCAGCCGCCGGGTATCCTGCTCGTATTCCTCGGTAACGTAGGAAAATACCTTCCAGCAGAGTTCCTGCTCCAACTTGTTGTCCGGCTCGCAGTCTATTATAAAACGTATGGCAAAAACGTCATAGACGCCCTCGAAAGGCACTTTCTGCACCTGCATTTTGCGCCATATAGACCAGGCGCTTTTAGTGCGGACCTTCAGTTTGTAATGTATGCCGGCATCGGACAGCTTTTTCTTAAGCGGCTCGATGAATTCCGCCATAAGCCGTTCCCGGTCTTTTTCGGAGGCCTTCAGCTTATTGGTGATAGCCCTGTATTGCTCCGGTTCGGCATGCTTGAAATAGATGTTGCCCAGTTCGCTGTTGATGTTGTACAGTCCCAGCTGGTGGGCAAGGGGCATATACAGCATAAGGGTTTCCAGCAGTTTCTGGTCCCTGGACATCTTCGGGAACATGTCGAGATTGCGCATCACCTCCAGGCGGTCGGCAATCTTTATCACGCTCACCCGGGGGTCGGAACAGTAACTGACTATCAGCTTTTTGTATTTCTCCGCTTCCAGGCTGGTATCCTTTGGCTTGATGGTGGAAATCTTGTTCAGCCCGTCCACCATCATGCGGACGTCCTGGGGGAAGGCGCTGATATCCAGGTTTTTATGAATACGGGAAGCCTCGTGCAGATAGACGGCCGTGGCGCATGATTCCGGGAGTCCTATTTCTTCCGTCACAATGCGGGCGACTCCGTCGGCATGCGAGATAAAGGGGGAGCCGTCGTAGCGGACCTCTCCTTCAAGCGCGTTCTGTGCTATGAGGCGGGCTTCTTCTATCATTCTGAGGTATAGTTGTCGAAATAGCCTTGGACCAGCACGATAGGTGTGCCCTTGTCGCCGGAACCTGAAGTAAGGTCGCAGAGCGAACCTATAAGGTCGGTGAGCTGCCGGGGGGTAGTGCCCTCGGAAGCCATCTTGCCCTTGAGGTTTGCATCTTTGGCTTTGATGGAGGCCGAAATCGCTTTCTTGAGCGCCTCTCCGCTCAGCGAAGCGAACTCGTTGTCTGCCAAATATTTGAGTTTGAGCTCATTGGGCGTCCCGATAAGTCCGTCCGTGAAAGCGGGGGAGACTACCGGGTCTGCCAGCTCCCAGATCTTGCCTTGGGGATCCTTGAACGCTCCGTCTCCATATACCATCACTTCCACGTGCTTGCCGGTGGCTTTAAGTATCTGTGCCTGGATATCCAGTACCAGCGACTTGCATTCATTTGGGAAAAGCTTTACGCTGTCTTCCGTAGCTTTGTTGGAACCAAGCAGGCCGTAACGGCTGTTGTAGCCGCTGCCTCCGACGCTCTCTGTTAGTATGTCGTCCATACCCAGCACTATGCGTGCTCCGGCGTCCCGGAGGATACGTTTTGTCCGGTTGCGGGTGTGGATGTCGCAGCTGATGACGGTATCGGTGTATTCCAGAATAGTCCTGGGCCGGTTGGCAAAAATGATTTCCGCTTCCGCGCCGCAACTCTCTATCAATTCCCGGTAGTAGGCAACATAGTCCACTCCGGTGAACTCATGGGGGTTGGAACCGAAAAGCTCGCGGTAGCGCTTCTCGTCCAGGACATCGGAGTAGGGATTGATTCCGGCCTCATCCAGCTGGTCCATGCTCACCAGGGAATTCCCGACCTCGTCGGAGGGGTAGCTGAGCATGAGGACAATCTTCTTGCAGCCTTTGGCAATACCGCGGAGGCAGATGGCAAAACGGTTGCGCGAGAGAATTGGGAAGATGACTCCGACAGTCCCGCCGCCGGTTTTGGCCTTGACGTCGGCGGCGATGTCATCGACGGAGGCATAATTGCCCTGGGAGCGGGCTACGACTGATTCGGTGATGCAGATGACATCCCGGTCCCGTAGACAGAAGCCTTCTTCATAGGCTGCTTCCAGTACACTGTTGACAGCAATTTTGGCGAGATTGTCGCCCTTACGGATAATGGGGCATCGGATTCCTCTGGAAACGGTGCCTACCTTGCGTTGGTAGCTTTTCATACCACAAAAATAACATTATTCTTTAGATAAAAAAGATATGGCGGCACATATATTATGAAGTTTTATTAACTTTGCGGGTTGATGCGAAATATCTATTCTTTCAATAATATTGTTATGACTGTCAAATTATTTGATGGAGCATACCTTGCTCCGGATTGTGAAATCACAGAAGAGCTTTGCGAGGAGCTTGTCTGCCAAAGCCCCAACGGGAGCACCGAGCAATTCGGTGACGAAGTCCCGTTTAACTGGTAAAATGAGAGCTGTTATGAGAAAGTATTTCGCATTTGCAGCACTCGTTATTGCTGCCGCCGTTTCCTGCACGAAGGAAATCGGCACTGAAGTGATCGTCACTCCTAAAAGCGGTTATGTGGAATTGACCCTTACCGCACGCACCGATGCAGACACCAAGGCTACCCTCGACGGCAAGAACGTCGTATGGGAGGTAGGCGAAGAAGTCGCATTGTTCACCTCGGCTTCCGAGAGCCCTGAGAAGTTTACCGTTAAGGAAGTCAACGGCACCGACGTTACCATTACCGGTACGGTTCCCGGAGAGGCAACTACTTTCATCGCCGCCTATCCATATGACAACGCGGTTTCCTGCAAGGACGGAGTAGTGAAGATGATTGTTCCTGCAGAGCAGTTTGCCGAGACCGAGAACATCGACGGCAGGGCACTTAACTCAGTGGCCTATTTCGAAACTGCCGGTTCTGTTCCCGTTTTCAAGAACGCCGTATCTCTGGTCAAGTTCTCCGTGGGTATCGATGATGTAACTTCCGTTACCCTTGCACCCGTTACTTCCGGCGCTTTCGCAGGTGAGGTAAGCGTGGTGGCTGAGACCGCAGCAGTTTCCGGAGGCGAAGGAGCCGTTACCGTAGAATGCTCCGCAGGCTTTACCAAAAATGCAGTTTACTATGCAGTAGTAGCTCCCGGCGGATTCGAGGGCCTCAAGGCTTCCATGCTTAAAGACAACGGCCGCAAGGGCGTCCGCACTTCTACTTCAAGCGCAGCCGTAGAGCGTAACTCCGTCCTCGACCTTGGGGCTGTAGATACAGGTGTCGAAGCCTGGAAATTCGGCGTCATAACAACCGGCCAGCAGCTTAGCGACTTCCTTGCCGAGGCATCTACATATACTGCTGACGATGAGGTGGAACTCGGAAGCGA
>JAFWPT010000378.1 GCA_017509375.1 Bacteroidales bacterium
GGATTACAGGTTCCGTTACCTCGGCAGCGACGAAACAGCTTCCGACGAATTGTTTTCCCTCAATGTTTTCACATCCTCCGGGCAGCTGGAACAGGCCTTGAAGACCGTGGCCGGAGTGCTTGCCAGCCTGGACAATGACGGAGTGAGCCTCGAAGAAGTGAATTTCGCCCGCAGTGTCATAGCGGAAGCGACCGTGCGGGACAACGCGAATTACAAGCCAAGCAACGCCCAGTATCTGGACAAATGCATTGCCGCCTACCTGTACGGCTCCAATTTGGCTTCCAGCACTGCCCTCAGCCCCATTTTCAGCGGCCGCAGGCTGGACTTGGGGCGGGAAAGGGAGCTGCTGGACCGATATATTTCCGCCACCTTCTCGTCCACCCGCAACCTGCATCTGCGGGTGACCGCTCCGGACAAGCCGGACGCCGCTCTCGTGGAACGGTGGTTTGCCGACGGATGGGCTGCGGGGTGTACGGCTGTCAGCGACATTCCCACGGCATCCGACACGCTGAAGCTCAGCGGAGCGCGCCGCAAGAAGAGCGTGAAGCTCAAGACTGCCTCTACAGATGCTTTTACCGGCGGCAAACTGTGGGTCTTTTCCAACGGAGTAAGCGTGGTGTTCAAGCGGACGAAAGATAAAAATGCCTTCCATTATGGCTTGCTGGTGAAGGGCGGCTGGCCGGATATTCCTGGAATCAACGGCACCGAACCCGCTTTTGCCAGGGATGTGCTGGCGCTGGGCAAGGTTGCCGGCATGGGCGCTGAGCATTTCAGGGACCTGATGTCTATGTATGGCATCACAATGGAACCGGACCTGACTATTTCCGACATCCGCATGAGCGGCACCGCGCCTTCTTCGTCTCTGTCGCTGGTGCTCAAGTCCCTCGTGGCCGTGGTCAACACATCCGAGACCGACGACGATGCATACCGGCGTTACCGCGAGATCAAGCCGGTGTTGCTGGTGCGGGACAAGTTTTCTGAGACCGGGACCACTGCGGTGCTGGACAGCATCATGTGTCCCGGCTACAAGTATGCATCCGGAAGCCTCCCGGAGTTGCCCTCCGCCGATTTCAACGCCCGATTGGCGCAGTACCTGTCCCAGAAAGGTGCGAACATGAAAAACGGAGTCCTTGTGCTGATGGGAGACCTGGACGAGGATGCCACGCTGAGGATGCTTACCCATACCCTCGGGGAGTTTTCTTCGGGCCAGCAGAGGGTGGTGCGGCCCAAGCTTAATTACCCGCTGCGCAAGTGCTGGACAACTACGGCGGTGCAGCGCAACTGGCGCAGCCACGGGGTGAGCGTGTCCCTGGCTGCCTTGTGGCCGGTGAGCGCGGAGGGATACTGCCAGATGGAGCTGGCATGCACCCTGCTCAAGTTCGAGCTGGACAAGGCGCTGGCGAGTGAAGGCATGAGCTGCAAGGTAAGCGGCTCTTCCGAACTTTTCCCGGCGGAAAAAATGACCATACATGTGCATTGCCTGCCCATTACTCCCGCCGGGCTTCCGGCTGATGTAAGTCCCGCCCTGCCTGTCCAGGCGCTGAATACAGTCCGCTCCGTGCTCAACCGTCTGTCCATGGAAGAAGTGAGCCCGGCTCAACTGGACAAATGCAAGACCATGCTTGCGGACAAGCTGAAGATGGAAGATGGCAACACCGCCTTGTTGCGTGACGCCGTGCTGCAGCGGAGCTCGGTGGGCAGGGATGTGCGTGCCGGAGTAGCCCAGCGCCTCAAGACTGTACGCCCTGCGGATATGCGCCGGCTGTTCACGGAGCTATCCGCCTGCACCTGTGAATACATAGTTCAATGAGCGGACAATTCGGCACCATTATCCAGATAGGCGATATTCTCGTGTCCGAGGATGTGGTCCTGGAGTTTTTTGCCTGCGACTATGCCGCCTGCAAAGGCGTATGCTGCATAGAAGGAGATGCAGGAGCGCCGGTGCTGGAGAGCGAACTGCCCGGCCTGGAGAGGGATTACCCCCGCTATTGCGGAACCATGCTGCCTGCCGGAAGGGAGGCGGTGGCGCTGAACGGATTTTTTGAAATAGACCGGGACGGGGATTTGGTGACGCCGCTGGTGCCCGGCTCCGGAGTATGCGCTTACGCTTGTTTCAACGATGAAGGCGGATGTATGTGCGCGATTGAGAAATGCGCTTGTACCAAGCCGGTGTCTTGCTCTTTGTATCCGGTGAGGGTAACCCGTTTCAAAGGCGGCGGAATGGCGCTTAACCTGCATCGCTGGGATATTTGCAAGCGGGCTTT
Organism: Bacteroidales bacterium; assembly: GCA_017509375.1. The sequence continues at coordinate 2,265 of JAFWPT010000378.1, forward strand.
CGAAAAAGGCCGTCTGGAGGGTGTACGGGCCTACCAATTTTTAAGGCGCCCGCTTACGGACGCCTTCGGGGAAGAGTTTTACGAGGCGCTGTGCGCCGCTGCGGAAAGACTCATTCAGGGATAAACATCACCTTGCTGTAGAATTCTTTACGGCCCAGGATCATTTCGAAAGCTTCTTTCGCCTGTTCAAGCTTGTAACGGTGGGTTACCAGGGGACGGACATCTATCAGGCGGGATGAGATGGCGGCGAGGGCCGTGCGCCAGTCGTTGTGGGCATCGTTGTAACTGCTGTTCCATGTGCCACGGATAGTAAGCTGCTTGCGCAGCAGCTGGCTGTAAGTGCCCTGGGTGAGGGTCATGTCTCCGAAGGGGTTGCCCATGCAGACAACGTGTCCGAAGCTCTTAACGCTCTTGATGCAGCTTTCCCAGGTCTGGGTGGCTCCGGCCCCTTCTATGCACGCATCGGCTCCGCGTCCGCCGGTTACGCTCTTGATGTACTCCGCTGCGTCGGTATTGGCGCTGTTGACTGCATCGAAGCCCATCCTGGCGGCGAAGTCCACCTTGGTGGGGTCTATGTCGCAAAGGATAATGCGTACAGCTCCAGAGGCCTTGGCCCAAAGGCCCAGCATGATGCCTATGGGTCCGGCGCCGAATATGGCCACGGTATCTCCGATTTTGATGTCGGCAAGCCCGATGGCATGGAGGGCTACGGCGGCAGGCTCGCACATTGCCGCCTCTTCATAGCTGATGCCGTCGAAAGGAACCAGATTCCATTCTTTTACGGCAATGTATTGGGCATAAGCTCCGTCCCGGCGGGATCCGTAATAGTCGTAATCGCTGCACTGGGCATACTCGCCCACCTGGCAGGATGCGCACTTGCGGCAGGGGATAAGCGGGAAAACGGCTGCTTTCTTGCCGATGAGGCCAGGGTCGCCGGCGTCTATGATTTCTCCGGAAAATTCGTGTCCAGGGATGGTGGGGAAATGATATGTCCCTTTCTTAAAGATGCGGGGAATGTCGCTGCCGCATATTCCGCAGGCCTTTACTTTCAATAAAACTTCGCCTTCCTGGCGTACGGGATCGGGGACCTCTTCATAGCGGAGATCGCCTACAGCATGAAGATTGAGTGCTTTCATCGTGATTCTTTTACACTGCGAATTTAGCAAAGATTTTTATAATTTTGTGCCGGCCATGAAGCACATTCTCTCAGACAGGACGCTCAACCGCGAAATACTCAGGCTCTCCGTTCCGAGCATACTGGCAAA
>JAFWPT010000010.1 GCA_017509375.1 Bacteroidales bacterium
GCTTCCGTAAGGCGCGGGAGATGGTTACTACGCCTATGATAAGGCGAGGGATGAGAAGGTAAATGCACAAAACGATTGCTGTGATGTTTTATACAGCAATCGTGGGTAGCACTCAAAAAGGCTCTGGCAATATGAACCAGAGCCTTTCTTGGGCTATTAATTATTATTAATGAGCTCACCGTTGTCGATGAGTTCCTGTTTGTAGTCGCCGAAAATCTTCTGGTCGGCTTCGGTCATCTTGTATTCGATGACTTCGGCGATGTTGTAGTCGATTTCCCACAGGGCGCGGCCTCCATAGGTCTTTTCCTCGCCGGTGCCGCTGTGGCTATAAACGATATCGGTGTCTTCGTAATCTTCCCGGATGAGGTCGTAAGGATGCCGGGGATTCAGTTTGACAAGGAGCTTGGAGCCGCTTTGGTCACGGGAGCAGCGGAAATGGATGTATTTGAAGTCTTTGGGCTTGTACGGGAACTTGCCGTCCACAATGTCGAAAACGCTGTATTGCCGGTCGGCGGGGACGCCGGGAGCCAGGATGAGCTGACCCCGCTCGTCACGGGCAAGGTACAGAGACTGGGTTGTGGGCTTGATTACACGGTGCTCAACCTTCTGAAGCCCTAAGATAATGTCTATGAAAGGTCCTTTGGTCATGGTGACGTTGAGGACTTCTTCCTTCGGGATAAGCTTGAGAGAAGCCAGTTCAAGGGCCGGTTTGGGTTTACGGATGCGTTTGTCGGCGTTAATGGTGAAAATGCCTTCCCGAGTGGTTTCCGGGGTGAAAAGTAGCGGCCAGTAGAAGGGGGCGTTTCTCCATCCCTGGGACTGGGCACCTTTCTCTTTGAAAAGGAGCAACGCTGGACGGTCGGTGGCAATTTCTGCTGGCTTATCCGTGCGACCATCATCCGGAGCATCACGGAATTTTCCGTTTTCCCTCAGGCGGCTGGAGTTACGGCCTGTACGCTGGAGGCACCAGAGCTTTCCATCGGTATCGTAGGTCAAATTGTCCAGTATGGTGAGCATTTCGTTAGGGTCCCAGCGATAGTCAACATTGGCATATTCCTCGGAGTAGATAAAGGTGTCGTTGGTAAGCTGGATTATTTTGGCGGCGAGATCAAAATCTATCAAGAAGTAATCGTCCACTTTGTAACCAGGAGCCGACATGATGAGTTTGTCGATCTTCTCAACAATGCCGGCAATCTCTTCGTAGGTGCCGGTCTGGAAGCCGATAGGAAGGATTCTTTGCTTGGCGCGGAGCACCTTGGTATTGGAGGGACGGTATTTGTTCTGGGCGCTGGGTTTGATGCGCTTGTCATATCCAATGACGATGGAGGTGATGTCTTCGGTGCGGACGTTGTCCTTGTGCTTGATAAGGTAGTCTCGCAGGTAATCGTCGAAGGAGTTCATCAGTTCCAGCACCTGATAGATTTTCTCAGTGGTGTAGAAACGCATCACGGCCATGTCTTCCTTGGCGCGAGCACCATACATGCGGGCGTGCTGGATGACGGTGTCCATCTGGAATTTCTCCGGGTCGCGACCGTAGAAGAAGCAGAGCATGTTATCGATAGTGATGCCGCGATCCAGGATGCTACCGCCAATGAAGAAGTTGGCGGTGCGCGTGAGTTTGAGCTGGCCACGGTCATCGAGCATGGTGCGGACCTTGCCAGGTTCAGAGGAGTTCACGACATTGATGCTGTAGTCCTGGAAGCGAAGAATCTTGCGCAAACGGGCTTCCATTTCTTCGAAGGAAGGAAGGGTCTCTTTGATAAGGCCGGCTTCCCGGGCTTTGGCGTTGGACTGGCGGAAATCTTCGTAGGCCTCCTGCTGGATGCTGAGGAGGTGAAGGTCGGCATTCTGCCGATTGATGAAGGATTCACGGACATCCTCGATGATGGACGTGATGAGCGACTCCTGCCACTCGTGGTATTTCTTGTTGATTTCCACGTGGATGAGGCAGGAAGATTTGTAGGTCTGACCCTTAGCTTCTTCCTGGAGGCTGCGGATGGCGGCTGCCATCAAGTAGCCGATGATGGATTTGGAGAGGTCCAGGATATTGTCGGAGTGGGCACGGACGGTCATGTAGTCGTCCCGGCGCTCACTGAGCTGGCTGATACAAAGTTCCGTGACCGGCTTGAAGAGGTGCGAATACATGGAGTTGTCATCCTTTGACTCCACGTAGTATTGCTTGCCTCCGATGTATTTGTCGTGAATGGGGACCAGGCCAGTATAACGCGGAAGCCACGGGGATGCTTCTTTCCCTTCCCGGAGCTGGATGGTGCCATCCGGCTGGAGATAGAGGGAATAGGGCGTGGCCGTAACCTGCAAGTAGCGATAGTAAACCGGGATAGTAATGAACTTCTCGATAAGCTCAGCGATGCGCAGCAATTCGAATTCTCCCTTCCGCTGATAGTAGGCACGTGATGCGAAATCCGCCTCATCATCCACGATAAGCACTTCCCTACGGGCCAGTTCGGGACTCTTCTCCGTGAAGAGCGTAATCAGGTGCTGGAGGTTCTTGGTCTCTTTCTTACAGACAATGATGAAGCGGTTGCGAGGATCTTCCGCCATGGTGCCCAAGCCCATGTGGATGAGGTCCATGATGTCGAAGATGCGGACAATGACCTTCTGGTCTGTGCGCCCGGACTCTGCGAAATACTTAAAGTCTGCGTTGAGGCGCTTGAGGGTCTGTTCGGTAAGGGTATTGGTACCTTTGGTCATCACGACACAGACATCGATGCCCCGGTCCATCGCCAGGCCCATGATACTCTCGAAGGTGTCGGTCTTTCCGCACTGGACATTGCCCAGCAGCAGGCAGGGCTGAGTGGCATCCGGCCCATTCACCAAGAGCTGGTCCACCATCTCGCGAACGCACTGCTCTTTCTCGTCGGACATGAATTTATTGTGCGCCTTCATCGTGGTGAAGATGAATTCATTCTCGTCGATGCGTTCACGCTCTTCCAAACGGGCTTTCTCTGCGTAAACCTCCTCGGGGACCGGCATATTGAACTGCTTGAGCTGTTCGATAAATTTCAAGCACTCTGCAAGGGTCTGGAATTGTGCCATACGAAATGTGGTATTGCTAAACGGTTAATAATCAAGAAACTCAAAATAAGGATAGGTACTTACATCCGTATCTTCCGGTATCATGGGATTGTGGATGAAGAAGGAACGGCGATAGAGGTCTGCCGCAAGGGCGGAATAACCGGAGTGGCGGATGGCCCGGAAGAATCCGGTGCGGGGACGGGCAAACAGACCTGCCTCGATAAGCATGGGGATAATGCAGTTCATCGCATTGGGCAAAGACCGGTTGGAGCCGTACTTCTCCGAAAGTTTGGAAGAGAGCAGTGCCGTTGTCACTTCCGGTTGGACATGGAGGTATTTCCCCAGGATGGCCGTAAGGTCATAACCGAAGGAATACGCAGCATTGATGACAGCCGAAAGAATGACAGGACGATCTTTAGGGCTGCGTAAGGCGGCCGTTACAGCATCTGCATTCTCCAAAAGAACAGGCATCAAGGGATTGCGCATCGTAAGCCGGTTCATGACATAGGTGGACTTGCGGATGCGGTTTTCTCCTTGATATTCGGTACCGGCCAGCTCCGCGAAATACTCCGGCGTGGCCTTCCCCTGAAGCGCCGCGATGAGCGCCATTTCCAAGAGCGGAATGGGAATCCGCTGATTGATGCCTATTTCTATCTTGTTCATAGTGATATTTCAATGAATGGGATGGCTACTTCCAAAAGGTGGGAGCCGCCATGGGTGATTTGGTGTTTTCCGGGGCGAAGGAAAGCGGATGTATCCCGGTATGCAAGCCAGTTGTCATGTACCAGGAAACCGGAGGCATCGTGGGAAGACAAAAACTCCTTCATCGGGGACACTGCGTCGTAGATTAGGTGCCGTGCTCCCCGGGAACCATCCGCAAAGAGATGTGTTTTTTCTGCGGATGATAAGGTGCCTGCGCCTTCAGCGAGGACGTTGCCGTGATCCGTTGTGATATACACGAAAAATCCGGCGTCGTGCAGGGCAAGAATCTGTTTGGCGAAGTTCCAAGCCCAGGCCTGGGTGCACGCCAGGAGCATATCAGTACGCTCGGAAATGTGCATTACCTCGTCTAATACCACGGTAACCAGTGCCAGACGGCGGGTGGTGGACCACACTTTAACTTCCGATTCGCCATAGATGTACTGGATGTCGGAAGAAGGAACTCCCTTTTCCGTCCACCAGGCAGACCAGAGTTTTTCTTCCGAGGCAGGGTTCTGCTTATAAGACAGGACAGGGTCGTCTCCCCGGAAAATGGCCTGACGGGAAAGCATGGTGATGGTGGGCATCCAAGCAAAGATGGTTGAGGAGGCCGGCGTGATGCCCAACAATTGCAACTGCTCCTGCAAGACCAGATATTGCCAGTAGGCCATGCCATCCACAACCAGCAGCGCCACCTTATCTGACAGCGAGTGCTTGAAGGACAGGTATGGCAGAATCTTGTTCACGCTCTTGGGACCGAGCACGTGGCTGCTGTGCAAGGAACCAAAGTAGGATGACGCAAGATACTCCTGGAAGGAAGCATTCAGTGAGGTAAGACCCTGACCAATCTCAGCGTATTTATCCTGACGGATAGCAGCGAGTACCGCCGAGGATGCTGCCGTAACCGTCTCCGTGAGTTTGCTCCAATCCGGAACAAACTGAGCCATCAAGGCCACGAGGTCAATCTCCGGCTGTGAAACAACACGAGAAGCATACTGGATCTCCAGCAATTCCCGGGCAAGGTCTGAGGCCGAGATAAAGCCTGCCAGGTTGCGGTCAAAAAGCGCTTCCAGTACGGATGCCGGCTGCTTCAACAACGTCTGCCGGTCCATCACATTCGGAAACAAATCCGCAACGGAGAAGGTCCCGGACCAGGCTTCCCGCCGGATGTCCGGAAGCAGCAGCGAAGGATTCTCACAAATGTAGCAGAATCGCGTATCAGGAGACTCCTTGAAGGATAGCTCGAAATGCAGGCGCAGTTCGAACGGAGAGCCGGTCACAAAAAGAATCCCAGTTTCCGCCGTGAGCGCACGCTGCACAGACGGCTCCGAGAGAAACCCATCCGGATTCCTCACGATGGAAAGCCGCTTGTACGGCACCGAAATCTTCTCGGCTATTTTCCGGTAGAAAGCGCTCATCTTCACCTTTAGTCAAAATTACACACGTGTTCGTGCAATATCGTAGAACTGGAGTAAGTTGGGGTCTCCATTCAGAAGAGTTGACGGTATCTTGTCTCCAACGAGGACAATAGTGGCGAAATCTTTATCCATATAACAATGCTTGAAACCGCACAGTAAAGCTTCCATTCGTGCCTCCTTTATCTTTACGTGGGGTTTAGAAGCTGCCTCAACGTACACCTTAAACTCCTTCAATAATGATTTTGTACGAAGCTTATCCTTATCGACATCATCTTGAATATTGGGAAGGCGCCACCTTCCATCAGCTTCTTGTATGAAGTTCTCTTCAAGTATTTCCGAGAGTTCAGGAAGTATATCTCCTTTGAGCAAACCGTTGATAGCTTGCATCCAGTTTGGCTGAATATCTTGATAGGTTTGAGGGTTATCTCGTAATCGGACTCTCAGCCATTCGATACCATCCGCTTCACTGGATATAATAAGTCCCATGGGGACAAATTCGGGGGATAATTTCTTTTTCTCATCGTATTCAATCACTTGAGCAGGCGTAAAGAACATCCCATCCCTTTCCAAAAACCGCTCTTTCAATCCTGCTTGAAAATCTGTCGCGTCAATGGGAACGGGCAACCCTTTTTCAATAAAATAAGAAATCACTCTATCGTATAAAATCTTAGGGCTTCTTTCAGACATTCCGACTGTCGCTTCTTCTAACTTAATGTGAACAGGCAAATGGTTAAGATAGTCTGCGACAAAAGACCACACCGAAGTACTTTCATTGTGGACAACAGTATCAATAATCTCGGATGTTGGTTTGTAGCATGAAATAGCAAGATCCTGATTGACAGACACAACACCAATTATACCATGTAGACCAGCACGTCCTTTATTGAGGTCAGTTACCATAGAGACAACAAAACCTGCTTGTTGTAATGCAAGCTGAATGCTGTTCCAAACAGCAGCAGAAGTATTACTAAACTCAACGGTAATCCAATGGCCAGGCTTCAAAATGCGATAATACTCCTTAAAACATCGGAGCATAATGTCTTGATACGATGATATTGACTTATTCTGTGTATCATTCACAATGGCTTCCTCTTGATTATCTGTTCTTAAACCAAGCCAAGATTCCCAGAGGAAATTGAGCTCTGAATACATAATATTCGAGCCAAAGGGCGGATCAGTAAAGATATAATCTACGCAATTATCTTTCAATGAAGAAACAGTCGCCGATGCAACCTGATTGACCACATTACCAACGTTATAAATGTCAAAATTATTGTCTTTAATCTTAGACTCAACGAAATAGAATGGGGAAATCTCCGTTGGGGTTGCACTTACATAAAGTGTATTTGAAAGTGGTCCAACGTGCCGATGATGCTTAACCGCATACCGATTCATCATATGAAGCCGACTTTGAGAAGATGTAAACCAAATTCTTAAGAAAGCCCTCAATCTGTCGTCGCATGGATACGCTTCTATCAATTCTCGCATTCTCGCAAGAATGAAAAGATTTCTCTTTGAATAGAATTGGTGCAGATAACTAATACCCAGTCTAAATGGATCAATAGTTTTATCTCCCTTTTCCAACTTTGATATAGGAATAGTTGCTGGGTAAGTATCTGGGTCAAAAGAGTACTTTAGACTTCCCCCCTTCGTGAAAGGCGAGAGTGGTCCTCACGAGCCCACCCTCACCGAGAAGTGGACCACGCCGCCTCCCTACTACACCGAGGCCACCC
>JAFWPT010000379.1 GCA_017509375.1 Bacteroidales bacterium
AATCCTGGTAGCTGATGACGGAATTGGCATAAGAGAGTCTCTCGCGCAGAATGCCGAGTATGGTAATATTACGGAGCAGCAGGCTCTGGAGTATTGCATCAGAGACAAAGTGTCCGATGGCAAAGGGATGGGTTTTGGCCTTTATTCCACATCCAGATTGATTAACACAGCAGGTCATAAGCTGATCATACGTTCCGGCAATCACACTCTTTCGGCAAATGGGGAAATGACGGTGACTGAATCGGACCCTTGGACTGGGACAATCGTCTATTTTGAACTTCGTTCCAATATGGATATTGACCCAGCGTCTGTGGTGGATCACAGGACTGACCCGGAAGAAGAGTTTGACATATTGTTTCTGGATGACAACTCTGAATTGAACAAGCTATGGTAGTTTTCAAGTTTTCCAACTATGGAGACAGCATGGGTACACGTCTCCTCGGAGCTAAGATAAGGGCTGATCTCCGTCCGCTTTTGGATGGAGATGAGAAAGTCGTTCTCGATTTCTCGGGCATCGACACCGTCACCAACTCTTTTGCCGACGAGTGCATAGCAAAGCTTCTTTTAGAGATGCCGTTGGACGAATTGAAATCCAAAACCACATTTGCCGGAGTTACCCCGATGGTCGAGCGCAGTATCCTCACTGCCCTGAAACGCCGCCAGATTCAGATTAACAAAAAGTAGCCTCTTTTCCATTCATCAACAACACACCCCGCATCCTGCCGGGTGCTTCAGGTAGGACATAATCTGTCCTACCGCGCGCACGCATCTGCCGGAATTCAGGGAAAAAGGGGTGCGTTTTGCTCACTGGAGGGATTAGCCCCGCTGCGCGGGCCTTTTCTCTGGGTTTCCGCGAGGAATGCTGAAGCAGGCGGGTGGCGGAGCCACCGATTGTTTGTATTAAGGGACAGCCTTACGCGAGCGGGCTCGCGTAAGGCTGTCCCTTAATACAAACGCCGCACTTTCGTGCGGCGCCTGCTTTAGTATTCCATTGAGCGGAAAGACAGGGATTCGAACCCTGGAACCGCTTTGGGCGGTCACACGCTTTCCAGACGTGCCTCTTCAGCCACTCGAGCATCTTTCCTTTTCTGCGGCAAAGGTAATAACTTTTTTTTAATTCTCAGCCTTGTCGGAGAAAAATGTTATTTGTTTCCGTTTATCATACGTATTCTGGCTTCAAGCTCCCAGGTGCGCAGACGATCTTTATAGAGGTTGTTACGGTTCACGGCCTCTACGTCAAGGGCGGCGTCCGAGTTGCCAGTCCAGCGCCTGCAGTTGTACATTACCTCATAGATGCGTCCGATGCGGTACTCCCTGCTCACCCGAAGCGCCACAGCATAGTCTTCTCCATACTTTGTGGTGGGGAAATTGATTTCCCGCAGCATAGGGGTCCAGAAACCGCGCGGAGCCCCGAAGCCATTCACCCGCAAAGCATTGTTGCGTCCGTTGTCCGGAGTCCACTCACGGTGGTCTATCACCCCGGGCGGCAACTCGCGCATCTCGAAATCGGTAATCCGGTAGGTTCCTACCACCATCGCGCAATCCTGCTCACGGAACGCGTCCACAAAGCGCTGCACGGTATTTTCATCGGAGTACACGTCATCGGAGTCCAGTTGCAGGGCGAAACGGCCGCACTGCGGATGGTGCACTGCGGCATTCCAGTTGCCCCCTATCGCATGATAGCTCTTGTCCTGGGCAATGTAAACCAGACGCGGATCGCCGGCGAAGCCACGAATCACATCCACCGTTCCGTCGTCGCTGTTATCGTCCACCACTATCACATTGTACGCGAACGAAGTCTTCTGGGAAAGTGCCGAGCGGATAGCGTCGCCAATGGTCTTCACCCTGTTCTTGCAGGGTATCACCACGCTTGCTTCCACAGGGAACTCCCCTACCGTCAGATCTACATCCTTAAATACCGGCTCCAGCCACCCTCCAATACGTTTCAAGTGGGCGGTACAAGCTTTTTCCATTTCCAGCTGGACTGCACGGTTTCTCGGATCCACATAGTCGAAAAGCTTCTCCCCGGAGCTCCTGCGGTCCATCTCTATCTCATAGTACAACAGCTCATTGGCGTGCACCAGAGGCCCCATAGCGGATACCCTCAGTCGCAGGTCGTATAGGCCGGCGAACTCATAGTCTTCGTCCATCTCGGCCACTGCCTTCTTGAGCAGCGAAGTCCTGTACAACTGCACTCCGCCGAAGTCGAAATCGTCCCGCAGCGAGCCTTTCTGGTAATCTATCACAGGCGATGGAGCGTTCCCGTCAAAGTGGTCGGCATAAGCCATCGCCGCTCCCGAATCGTCGGCTATCTGAAGCAGGCGCTCCAAGCCCCAGTTTACCCAGTCCAGACGAGTGCTGCGAGTATATATCAAGGTGTATTCAGTATCTGCGGCCGCAGCCACTTTCCTCACGTTCTCGGAAGAAGACCTCAGAGGAAGGTCGAATCTTTTAACTCTCATTACTATAATTTCAATTTTGCCTTACGTCTCACAGAAATTGCCATCAAAGACAACAGCGCTACGGCGATTATGCTCCATACCACGGCGAAACAGGGAGTCCACTCCCCGGGCAGTCCCAGGCAGGTCTTGTCCACACAGAAGAAAGTGAGGCACACGGCAAACATGAAAGCAGCGGGAACGGCTCCTATAAGGAACTGCCAGCCGTTGGGATACTTCTTAAGAAGCCACATAGTGATAGTGAAAAACATGAACACCGACAGGGTCTGGTTGGACAGCCCGAAGTAGCGCCATATAATGTTGAAACCGTCTTCATTGCTCATGTTGAACCATAGCAGCAATGCCACGGCGGCGAAAATAGGCAGACTGATAATCAATCGTTTGCCTATTTTGTCCTGCTTAATGTGGAAAAAGTCGGCAATATTGAGGCGTGCACCGCGCAGAGCCGTGTCGCCCGAGGTGATGGGAGCGGCGACGACACCGAGGACGGCCAGTATGCTCCCCACGACACCGAGCCAGTGCTTGCTCACCGCCGTCACTACCTGTGGAGCGGAGGCGGAGGACAAGCCGCATTCCTGCAGGCCTCCGTCGAAGAAGAAATACGAACTCACGGCCGCCCATACAAGAGCCACAATACCTTCGGTAATCATGGCGCCGTAGAACACCGGCCGGGCCATCCTTTCGGTTTTGATGCAGCGGGCCATAAGAGGGCTCTGGGTGGCGTGGAAGCCGCTCACGGCACCGCAGGCCACCGTAATGAACAGGCAAGGGAAGATGCTCTGGGCCTTGACTCCGACGCTTGGCGCGAGATTCTTTAGCCCGTCCCAGAATTCGGGTATTGCCGGCCACTTAACGAAGAGGCATACCATCATGGACACGGCCATGAACAACAGCGCAAAGGCGAACAAGGGGTAAATCTTGCCTATCAGCTTGTCGATGGGCAGCAAGGTGGCCACAATGTAGTACACCAGGATACCGAGAGCCCAGATCAGCACCACCCTGGAGCTGCCGTCACCGGCAATGTCTCCCAGTATCAATGCGGGACTGTACACGAAAACGGTACCCACCATAAGCAAGAGTATGGTAGTGAAAACCATCACTATGGTGCCGCTGCCATGACGCAGTTCGCTGCCGACTATCTCAGGGAAAGTGGCGCCGTCTTTGCGTATCGACAACATCCCCGTAAAGAAATCGTGGACGGCTCCCGCAAAGATGCACCCGAACACTATCCATAAATAGCATGACGGGCCGAATTTCGCACCCATTATGGCACCGAAGATGGGCCCCGTCCCCGCTATGTTAAGGAACTGTATCATATACACTTTCCAGTTCGGCATTGGCACGAAGTCCACTCCGTCGGCTTTGGAAATGGCGGGAGTCACCCTCGACGGGTCCACCCCGAACACTTTCTCCACAAAGCGGCCGTACAGAAAGTAGCCCAGGAAAAGGGCCGCAATACTTATAATGAATGAAAACATAGGCTATTTTTCAACGCTGAACGCAAAAACTATAGCTTCATGGAACAACCTGCCCGGCTTCAGCACCACGGGAGGATAATCCTTGTGGTTGGGGCTGTCCGGATAATGCTGGCACTCTATGGCAACGCCGTCGTAATCATGGTAAATCCGGCCTTTCTTGCCCTTGGGGCAACCGTTCAGCCAATTGCCGGTGTAGATTTGCACACCCGGCTGGGTAGTGTGGACGGTAAGTACGCGTCCGCTGCGTGCAGCCTTCAGCACGGCGGCTTTCTGCAGTTGTCCGGGCATATAGCCGTCTATAAGCCAACAGGCATCATATCCCTTTCCTATGCGTAAAGCCGGGAAATCTTTGCGGATATCCCTGCCCAGCCGCTTGGGATTCAAGAAATCCATTGGTGTACGGGCCACCGGTTCAGACTCTCCGAGAGGAATCAAAGTGTCATCGGTAGGCAGATACTCCGATGCGTTGAGCTGCAGGCTGTGGCGCAGTACGGAACCTTTGCAGTCCAGGTTGAAATAAGCGTGATTGGTAAGATTGATTACCGTAGGGGCGTCGGATTTTGCGGTAAAGCTCAAACTCAGCACATTATCCTCGCTCCACTCATAATGGGCCACCACCACTACCCTTCCGGGATAACCCATCTCGCCGTCGGCGGAAACATATTTAAACTCCACGGCACCGCGCTTCTTGCGGGAATCCCAAACCTGGTTCTGGAAGCCGTCAGGACCACCGTGAAGATGGTTTGGGCCATTGTTTACCGGCAACTCATACACTTTTCCGCCCAACTCGAAGCGGCCGCGTGCAATCCTGTTGGCATACCGTCCGGGACACTTGCCGAAGCAAGGACCATCATGGAAATAATTCTCAGCCTTGCCGTAACCCAACGCCACATCCCCCAGCTTCCCCTCACGGTCGGGCACGTTTACGGAGACTATTGCCGCACCATAATTGGACAGCACCACGGAGGCCCCTGATTCGTTGGTAATAGTGTAGCGGTAAATCGCTTTTCCATCTTCGGTGCGGGACCAGAGTTTTCTTGAAACAGACATGATAATTATATGATTAGATTAAAAAACAAAGGTTCAGAGTATAGCTCCCAGTTTCCGGAGTTCGGAAACAAGCAGTTCTAAATCAGCGTTCTGCACATCCACTCCGGTTCTCAGCGTCTGAGCGGCAGCTACGCCGGCAGCCTGCCCTATCCCCATGCAGCTCGCCTGCACCCGGAGCGAGGCCAGAGCTTTGCGGTCCGCGGAAATGCAGCGCCCCGCTACGATAAGGTTGGGATAATCACTGGCAATCATGGCCCGGAACGGCACATATGCGGCCTGCTTAAGCTTGATGAGGACCTGTCCGGAGCCCTTGCTCGCATGCATGTCGATCTGGTGGGCTCCGCGGGACACGCTGTCTGGATAACGTTCCCCCGCTACGTACTCTCCGGCCGTTACTGTGTGCACCCCGAGTATTCTCCTGGATTCCCGTATGCCGGCCTGCGGTGCAGTGGAAGCCACATAGCAGTTCCGGAATTCCGGCACAAACTTCCGCAGTGCGTCCGTAAACCTGAAGATATCTTCCCGCAAGCGGCACTCCGCTTCCGTGAAATTGCGGTTGTCGCAGGAATCGGCGGCGCTGCGGGTTATGTTCACCGCCACGCTCCCCTCATGCATCACGCTGTTGAACCAGGGGCCGCCGAAGTCCGGCAGATCCAGGCCTTTACGCTTGAGTTCCAGCAACTTCTCCCTCACGGGGGTGCACTGGCTCGAACCCTTGCGGCCGCTGTGATACATATAGCGGCGGAGCAGTTCGCTGCCGGTATCCACGCCGGACAGCACAAAGCAGAAGGACGACGGCTGCACCTCTCCGTCAGGGTTGTCCTGCATAGGCACGCCCGCCATCCAGGCCAGGTCTCCGTCGCCTGTAGCATCAATCACCCTGCCCGCACGCAGCAATTCCAGCCCGTTTTTGTTCTCGATTATCACACCGGCGATGCGTTTGCCTTCCATCTCGCAGCCTATCAGTGAAGAGCGCATAAACATATCCACACCGGCCTCCAGCACCATTCTCTGCGCACAAAGCTTATACAGCTCGATATCGAAGTCCACGTTGCCCTTTGGCCACTCCACGAAAGCGCCGCCCAATGATTCCAGACGCTGGACAAACTCCCACGGGATACCTCCTATCACTCTTTCACCGTTGAAAGCGAATTCGCTGATGGGGGCCACGTAGCCCATCGTAGCCATTCCTCCGAGAAAACCGTAGCGTTCCACAATTGCGACCCTGACCCCCTGGCGCGCGGCTGCAACAGCCGCGATGAAGCCAGCTGGTCCTCCGCCACATACCAGCACATCATAAGTTCCTGCGTCGCGCAAGCGTCCTTCCAATGCGGCGGACGGCAGCTCGCCGGTTCTAACTGCACTATTATCAGCCGCAAGGGTAGAAACTCCCGGGATGGATGCCAAGGCCAGCGCTGCTGCACTGCGCTTGAAAAAATACCGTCTGTCCATAATTGCACCCCGAAGATACAAAAAATTCCCCAAGAGCTATTGTTTTTTTGTTTTTCTTTCTATATTTGCAGCAGTATGTGTAGGCAAAGCAACAAGTTTTATTGGTGGCGTCTGAACGATATTTCCGGTCAGACTCGTTAATTGCGTACACATAGGCGGGCACAAGCCTGCCGCGAAGTTACAGAGAGGCTGTCCGGACCAGGACGGCCGTTTTTTTTGTATTTATCTTTTTAATACCATACTATTATGAGACAGAAAAAATTCATTCTTCCGGAATCTGAGATTCCTTCTCATTACTTCAACATCCAGGCGGTCATGCCCAACAAGCCACTGCCCTTCCTGCATCCGGCTACAAAGGAACCGTTGAAGGCTGAAGACCTTTACCCCATCTTCTGCAAGGC
>JAFWPT010000380.1 GCA_017509375.1 Bacteroidales bacterium
TGCCGAGCATTCCGGCGTGGTGGGATATGGGTGGGCTCTTGATTGTGGGGGAGTCATTACCCGCGAGGTTCGCGGGATTCCGGATGAGGGGCCTGTGTTTCAGAATGGCTCCATACTGGGCTGGGCGCAGGCCCGTGCCGAGGGGATAACATATTCATATTCGGGCGTGCGGAGTATCAATTATTCACAGGATGTCGGCCCCTATGGCTTGAATACCATATTGGCAAGGGTTCTCTCGTATGATCCATTATCTGATACTCCGGTATTTGTTACTAGCGCCGGAGTAAAATGCGATCCGTCTCCGGATATTTTCCACTTTAACTTCTGCGGATATTCCGGAGATTTCGTGATGCTGGAGGATGGAACCATCCGTGTGTTCAATTCCAGTGTTCCGTTCGGAGAGTTCAGCGTGTCATTTACTCCGGGAAGTGGCAGCCCCCACTATGCTCAGATAGTCATACGAACCGGGGACGGCTACAAATACTATTTTGGAGGATCTATCAACAATGTGGAAACCTTCCATGCGACGAGAGCCTCATCGGCTACCTATCCGGCCCCGATGTCATCCGGGGGCTATGGCGTGTATGACAGCGGGCCGTCCTCGGACGTAACAGCCTTCCGTCTTTACAAGATTGAGGCGCCTGCGTCATCCAATTTAAAGGTGGAGTTCAGCTATAGCTCCGAAAGGCAGTTTCAGCGTTCCGTCACGGAAGCCGACCGTACCATCAAGTCGTTTGGATATCAATACGGTCTCGCCAACGGCGGTGGCGGACACCCCACAGAGGATGCCTCTATGGTCTGCGGCCGGTATTATTCACTTCTGGAGTCTGTCAGCGTTAACGGCAATACCGTTGTTTCATTTTCATACCAGAACCGGACGTCCGATGAGGAGAGCGCATCATCCTATGATTTTTCCAACATCAACAACTATATTATTTCCGCGGGGATAGAAAACGTCGGAGCCTACAAGAAACGCTTGTCAGGCATTACTGTCAGGAACAGCTCAAATGAGACGGTGTTGTCTTGCACCCTCACACAGACCTACGCAAACGGAACTCCCAAGATGTTCCTGGCGAAGGTTTCCGGGCTCAAGGAGGGTGATTATGATTTCGCATACAATCTCAATGGTGTATACCTACCCAAGAATGATACGAAGTCTACGGACCATTGGGGATATTGGAACGGAAAGTATGTATCCTCCCTCCGGAGTATCGTAACAGTAGACAGCAATGGTTATCCTGCCAGTGATTTATACAATCAGATTAACGGTGCTTATAAGGAGGCGGCTGCGACGTACTCATCTCGCGGCGCCCTCATAACCATTACTTATCCCACCGGAGGGACAACTACTATTTCCTACGAGGGCAATACGGTGAGTCGCCGGAGAACATACTATACGGATGCGGCTACCTGCAATCCGTACGAGGTGGGCGGTGTCCGGGTGAAGCAATTAACACACAGCAGTGCAGGCCATGGAAGCATGTTGGACCATGTGACGTATCATTATTCGGAGACGAAGAACGGGACTACCTCAGGCATTCTTTCCCAAATGCCCCGCTATGCTTCGTTGGTTAATCTCTCTTTTTATACGGGATCGGCGTATATGGAGAGCTGCAGTGTCAATGCCCGGATCATTGTATATTCAGGCGCAGCCAGCGGCTTTCCCAATCGGGACGGCCATATCGGATACAGTTCTGTGATTGAAGAATATGAAGACGGATCATGGCAGAGAAATACATTTACGTCGGCAGCCCTTACGGCCTATTGCGACAGCCATGATTATGATTCGTGGGATATTGAGAAACACATTTTTGGGCCCTATGACAGCATAGATATATCGTCTTCCGTTTGGCTTCTTTCTCCGTCCAACAATGACAGGAGGAACATGCGCGGGCATATATTGGAGACCGAACTTTATAATGCCGCCGGAACCCTTCGGAAGAGTATCACTTACTCGTATGCAGAAGATGTGGTTGCCATGCAGGGCTTGTTCGTTAACACGGCCAGGTATTATGACACGTTCCACTGGTCGGCTCGCAGTCCCCGTCTGGCATCCTCCACAGAAGTAGTTCGTGAATCCGGCGGTAACCTTACCACGACAAAGTATTATACATATAATTCCCGCGGACAGGTGACCAGTGAGTCTGTCTATGGCGGTCCCGCGGCCGGAACGCGGAAGACCTATTACCAGTATCTTGCCGACAGTCTCTCTACCACCCAGATCCCCTCTGCCAAAACAGCAGTAGTGGTTACGCGTTCTGTCAATGGTGCGGAAAGGATTGCATCTAAGCAGAGCTACACGTATTCCGAAAACAATGTATGCCCGGCAATAATTAAGGAGTATTATATTCAAACTCCGCCCACGATCACTCCCGGTACCGTCTTCACAACTTCGTGCGGGGATGCATCCGTGGACAGGACCACAACGTTCACTTATGATTACCGGTACAGGCTCATTCAAGTTTCGTTTACCGGCGGGGGGTATATTACGTACAACTGGAGTGGTAACCATATTGCTATTAAGAATGAGAACGGCAACAAGAAATCCTACTTCAGTTGGAAGGACTTGGTGGGCCTTTCTTCCATTACCCTCCCTGGCGGCCAGTTCGAGAGTTATCTTTACGATACGAAGGGCCGACTGCAGCAGGTCAAGGACATGGACAATCACTTGTTGATGAAGTATATTTACTTCTTTAACAATGATGCCGGCTCTTCTCCTATAACCGGATTGGGAGGGGATAATTACATTGCCCGGCAGGTTTTTACATCAAGCAGCGGCAGCAGCTCATACAAGGATGTTGTATACTACAATGGATTGGGATATGAGGAGCAGCAAGTGAAGTCGGACTGGCTTTCCCCTTTGGCCTCATGGTATCTTCCGCTTGTTTATGATGCCATGCGCCGCCCGGATGCCATCGGATACCTCCCCTATGTTGAGACGACGGGAAATGCCCAAATGGATGCAGGCGCCATCAGTAATCAGACTAGTTTTTACCAGGAGAGGTATTCCGACTCACGGGGTTATACCACCCGTTCATATGAAAGTTCTCCGGAGGGTAGGCCGACCCAAGCCGTTAAGGCAGGCTTGGCATGGAGCAGTCATCCCTCCACGCTTTCTTACCGTGTTTCAGAGCAGGCGGACTCAATCCTCAATTTATCCTTCGCGCACAGCACTTCGAACCCCACGGTTACGTTCGGCGGCTTCCATTCAGGGGAGGGACTCTTATGCACGACGGAAACGGACGAGGATGGCCGTGAGACACGTTCATTCACGGACCCGTTTGGCCGGCTCATCTGTTCCCGCCAGATGGATGTAGGCGTCGGAAATGCTGATACGTATTATGTGTATGACCTTCGAGACAGTCTGGTGTGCGTGATCGCTTCCGAAGCCGCTGCGAAAATCCGGTCCGGCCAGGTTAGCAGTTTTACCTTTGGAGATACGTTCTCTTCCGGCGGCTGTTTCCTGACATGGCGGGATGGTTTCGGACGGCCCGTGGGTACATCGGCCCCCGGGGGCGGCAGGATTACTACCCAATATGATTCGAGGGGACGTGTCAGCGTAGCCCGGTCGGCACAGATGAGTGCCAATAACTTTGGGAAGGTGTATAATTATGATACTTATGACAGGGTGACATCGGAGACATTTCGGCAAACGAATGGCACTCTGGAATATGGCGGCCGGAGGGATTTTTCGTATTATAGTTATACCAACGGTTCAGGAACGGATTTTGGCTCAAGTTATGCGTTTGTTCCGGATGAGGCGGCCTCCCTTGCCGACAGGGAGACGACAAATATCAAGGGGTTCCTGAAGCATGAGATTCTCCGGCCGGTTCTTGAGATGGACAAGACCAACCATGACGGGTTTACTCGTGGGAAGGAATACTATTATGACAAGCACGGAAGGGTAATACAGACAGTGGAAGTGGACTCCGATGGCTGGAAGGCCCGTTACTCCAACAAGTACGACTTTCTCGGGAACATCATCAAGACGCGTGAGATTCATATTTCTCCCACAGGGGATTCCACGGTGTTGGTCTCTACATATACTCGTAAAATCCGTGGCCATGTGGAGTCGTATGCGAGAATTTTGAACGGCACCGCCCTTCCGACATACACATATACTTATGATGAGCTTGGGATGCTTTCCAGGCGGTCCTGCGCTTCGTTCTTCCAGGACTACAGTTACAATATCCACGGGTGGGAAAACGGATCGCGGGCGTATAATTCATCGACCGACCTCTTTGTGGAGAATCTACGCTATGAAAGCCCCGTTAAAGCCGAATCTGTAGCCCTGTGGTCCGGCAAGATATCCGAGACAGCCTCATCGTTGCATGGTTACGCGGAACAGGTATACGGCTATTCCTATGATAATGCATGGAGACTTTCTTTGGCTAATCATTATGATGGAAGCATCCCTGTGCTGAAAGAGGTTGAGAAGGACATCTTGTACGACATGGATGGTAATTTGCTGGCCCTTAAGCGGTACGGGACATCTGCGCTGGAAAACAACCTAACGTATTCGTATTCGGAAGGGAAACTGACCTCTGTTGCCGATGGGGTTGACAGCCAGACATATACCTATACCTATGATGCCAACGGCAATATGCTTACCGACAGCCGGAAAGGAATCCAGTTAGTATACAATGTCCTGAATCTTCCTGTGAAAGTGCTGTCCGGTGGTTCGGTCCTTGCGCAGTATGAGTATCTGGTAGATGGTACTAAGCTTTCTGCCGTTTCGGGAAATGGTGTAGGATACAAGTACCGCGGGAATTTCCTATACTCCGTGGATGCATCCGGAAACGAGACGCTGGAGAGCATTGGCTGCGACGAGGGCCGGGTTGTGGTTACGTACAGTAGTACGGGCGTGCCTACCTACAAAGATTACTGGCAGGTGAAGGACCACCTTGGGAGCGTGCGGGCGGTCTACGACCTTTCTACTACGGGTACGATAGACTCCAAGAAGAAGGAATTGAGCGATTATCAGCCTTACGGCAATAGAATTGCACGTACATCCACGTCCTACAACCACTGGCGTTTCTCAGGGAAGGAGGAGCAGAAGATAGACGGTACGGACTTCGGACTGCTTGACTTCGGGGCTAGATATTATGACCCTTGGCTGGCTCGTTGGACAACGCAGGACCCCCTGGCCCACAAGTATGCGGGAATTAATCCGTATGTTTACTGCAATGGAGATCCGGTGAATTTGGTGGATGTGGAGGGGAAGGATTGGTACACAGTTGAGGAAAAAGAAACAATTGAGTATAAATATGATGATAATATCGCCAGTCAGAAGGACCTAGATAAAAGAGGAATTAAGGGGAATTATATTGGCCCCGTCGCATTTAATGAGTCGGGAGACACATATTATAGTTTGTTTGGTGAGACTGTTCGCTATCGTGATTCGAGTGGGAAATTGACATTTGAAGGACAAATGTACCA
>JAFWPT010000381.1 GCA_017509375.1 Bacteroidales bacterium
CAATTCAGGACGACACAAAGGTGGAACTCACTGACGGCGTAAAGACCCTCTGGTGCCGCGACGACAGGCTGTCCGTGTTTGGAACGAACGGGGCCAATTACTGCTTCTCCACCACGGACGAAGGGGCCACAGCCGTCTTCAAGGCCGAAGAAGGGCAGAATCCGGAAGATGGTCTCGGCTCATCGCAGCCCTTTGCGCTGTACCCCTGGTCCGACGGCAATAGCATCAATAACAGCTCATATCTTACTACCTACATTGCTCCGGAACAATATGGAAAGGCCGGCGATTACGGCTCTCAGCAGCCGGTTCTCGTGGGCAGAGCCGATGCCGACGGCCGCATAAGCTTCAGGCATGCGAGCACGGTGCTGAAGATAAGCGTGGAAAGCGAGGGCATCTCCCGGATAACGTTCAAGTCCAACGGAGGCGAGCCGGTGTGCGGCGCCCTGACCGCTGACAGCACCGGAGAAACTGTTTCCGTGAACGGGCCATCGGAGGTGAGTTTCCTCCCTCCGGAAGGCGACTCAAGCTTCAGCGTCGGCGACTACCACTTCGTCATCGCCCCGGGCACATTCAGCAGCGGCGTCACCCTAAGCTGGGAGCCTGCCATCGACGGCCTCAGCAGTTCCAAATCCAGTTCGGGCGCAGTTGGGGCCCTGCCGGGGCATCTGCTGAAATGCGGAAAAGTGGAGTATGTTGAGAAGGCGCAAAGGTATGAAGAGCCGACGTTTGGTAGTGTGGATGTGACTGGAAAGTATGATTGGTATGGCTCACTGACCACCAGGCAGAAGGAGTTTATGCTTCCGCACATCCAGACATCATTCATCAACGCCGAGTGGTTTTTTGATGATTTATTTATATATGTTATTGTTAGTGAAATACCGGATTTTGAGGACTGTGAGAACATTGGTTATCCTTATGGTGGTTCAGTAGGACATGCTAATGGTAGCTATTCTCATATCCGTCCTTTAGCACCATTGGCCACTATTAAGTCCTCTGGTGGTCAATGGACATATTTTGAATCGTATTTCCTTAATCACACTGAGTTAAATTATTGCGTCAGTATTTCCAGTGATTATTTAGTCGGCGATTATAAGAACGAATTAAAGGAATCCTCGGATTACGAATCATTAAAACGAATACTTGGTTATTCCAATGTTATTATCAGTTGTGCAGCTAATAATAAAACCAGATGGAACAATAGTCATGTTTCTCTGATACTCAACGAAGATAGCGATGAAATTGAAGAAGGCGTTTATAGATCCGGTTCAGTAAACAGCAATCTCAACAACAAAATCTGCGTCCCCGGATATGATCCCGACAAAAAGAACTACTTCGGGTGGAACGGAGACAGCGACAGTTGCCGTCCTGTCGGATTCGGGAAAGACAAGCACAACATTGTGATGCCGATGTTCAACCTGAATTACGACACGGCATCTTCCTTCTCCACCGCCATGCTCTCCGGCACCCTCGGCAACTTCCTCTCCATCCTGATGAAGACCCACCCCGGCACAACGCTGGAGGGCGCCAACACCATCCTGCAAGAGAATTACCTCCGCGAAGAGAAGTTCAAGTACGTAGACGAAACGGACGGGAGCATCAAGGATGGCGGCGATTGGTACTTCTTCGACACCGACAAATTCTTCGAGAATGAGGTCCTGCATAAGGCCGAAGTGGATGCCGCCCTGGCCGCCTCCGGAGGCGACAAACCCCTTCCTTCCGGCTACGGACTCTTCTACACCGGCCCGGGCATCCAGTTCGAGGCCGCCGGTTCCCGCTACGATATGACCGAAGCCAACCGCGCAACTTTCGAGGCCGTCTGGAAAGAGGATCCGGCATCGGTAAAGTGGTACTTCAACTCCGCAAGCGCAACAGCCTCTGGAGCGTCAGGAAGCGTCAACGTTCAAGTCAGAGTCCTTGACAAGGATGCCAGACTCATCCCGGACATCTCAAGGACTGTTTCCGTAAACCTCTGACAGAAGACAAGAGGCTTACTAATCAAAACGCCAGCGTGTTTATTGCGATAAACAGTTTTGCTTGAAAGTTGTTTATTTCGATAAACAGTTGCATTTGTCACGGAAGAAAAACTACATTTTGCTGCCGTATTTCAACTCCACATTTGCGCAGCGTGCGCAGAATGCGAAGCCCTCCGGAAGAATCAAATTCTCCATTTCTAGGGCATCGGCAAACAGGGGCGCAATATCTTCCGGCTTGAAACCGGCAATCCCGCAGCGGATTCTGTTTCCATGAAGCAAGAAAGGCGTCAATTTTTCTTTTCAGCAATTCCATAATAATCACATTTTCCGAAAACATAGATGCAGCACTGCTCGCTGGTCGTAGACACTTAAGCGGATCGATTGAAAAAGATACTACAATTCTGAATCGTTTTCAATCCATCGTTAGGTAACGGACAAAATAAGACTGGCGCCTTCCGGTCCCAACGGCAAGATTATCTTCCTTCCCGCCGCAGGCCGTCGAATGTCAGCATTACCGAATCAAATAGATAGTAAAGGAGGTGCTATTTTTTCTTATTTCTTGACTTCTCTTAATTAATTTATTATTTTTGCCTAACTCGCTTTGCGGCAGAGAACTATGCTGCAAAGCATAAGTTTGAGAAGTAACACCAGAGTCTTTATGGAAGTTTATCGTCGCTATTGTGCACCGGAAGTGGAGCCGCTGCTCCTGGAGCATGTAGGATTGCTTTGTCAATCAGATTTATCCTATTCCACTGAGGATGTTGACCTTACAGGTCCGGAACTTTAAATCGTACGCCTTATGAAGAGAATAAATGCATTTTGTGTTGCGGCGTTGATGATTTCCGGCCTGACCGCATGCAATAAGGAGCTCCGGGAAACTGCCGCTCCCACAGTTTCTGACGGAGAGTTCGTCATCTGTGCCAGCCTCCCGCAATCGGACGGGACCAAAACTACCCTCGACGAGTCGGGCGGCAAGCTTCTATGGGCGCAGTATGACAGACTGGAAGTGTTCGCCGGAAATGGCGGCGCTACGGGCTCCGCATTCTCCCTTACCCAGGGGGAGGGTAGCCAGTACGGCAATTTCTCCGGCACGCTCGACACTTCGGAGATGGGCGCTGACGATTACGTCTATGCCATATATCCATTCTTTCCAGGCTACAATTCTATTGAGGGAGACACATTCCGTACACCTCTGACAAATGGTTATTACGATTTCGATTTTGAAGGGAAAGAATGCGTCGGCGCTGAATTGATTCCCCACTGGCTCGCTCTCGAAGGACAGTCTTTTCCCATGGTTGCCCGCTCAAAAGACAATAAATTCCAATTCTACAACATCTGCGGGGGACTCAAGGTGACCGTGAGCCATGAGAACCTGATTGCCGTCATCATCAAGAACAACGACGGCGGTCCACTCTGGGGTGTGATGGAATACACCCTGGACGCCGATGGCAAGCCCGAATTCCAGAAGATGATCGTTCCTGATGAACTGGATGGATACTTAATGGACGAAGTGTGGCTTAATGATGCCGGAACCAATTATGATTACTACCTTGTGCCCGGCGAGCCATATTATCTGTCGCTGCCTCCCGTCACCTTCACCCAGGGCATGACCGTGACATACCGCACCCCATCCACAAGCGCCACCTATGAGGTGAGCGGTCCTTTCGACATCCGGAGAAACGTGTTCAGCCGGCTTACCAACCGCGACGCCGCCCTGGAGTTCAAGCCTCTGGAGGGTAATATAGAGTTCAGCTGCGATGCCCTCAAGCAGTATCTGGTCCAGCATTACGACTCAAACGGCGACGGCGAAATCAGTTATGCCGAGGCGCTGGACGTCAAGGAAATCATCGTACACGATGCCGGAGGGCTCGGTAACCCAGCAAGAGACTATGATTTGATCTACATGGAGAACCTGGAAACCTTCGTATGGACAGGGACTGAAGACAATCCGGGCTCCTTAAATGAACTGAGAACTGAATGGTGGCCCAAACTTCAGTATCTTGACTGCCGGAACAACTCAGTTTCCCGCAATGTCTATTTCTACAACAACCCTGATGTTGAAACCATCATACTTCAGCATAATCAGATTCCGTCCATCTCCCTGGGCGAGCTGCCCAAGCTGAAAACCCTGGCCCTGTCTTACAACAGCATAAGCAAGATAGACCTCGGCGGCTGTCCCGGCCTTGACAATCTCTATCTGGCATACAACTCTCTGGGTCCTGATTCCCTGGACCTTTCTGCCAACACCAACCTGACTTTCCTCAACTGTAATAGCAACTCCCTGGAGAGCCTTGATGTAAGCCCATGCACCAAACTGAACTACCTGGCTTGCCCCAACAATGCCATCAGTTCCCTGGAGCTCGGGGATCGGCCGCTCCTTGAGACTCTGTATTGCTATCACAACAGGCTGGATCGTCTCGACGTTTCCGGCTGCCCGTCGCTTCATCTGCTGTCCTGCTACCAGAATAAGCTGACAAGTATAGACCTGTCTGCCAACAAAGCACTGACTGCCGCATATGTGTCGTACAATCCTCTCGGGACCATCGATGTGTCCAAGAATGCCGCCCTCGAAGTCCTGTACTGCTGTATGAACGACCTCAGCACGCTGGACGTCAGCGCGAATTCTGCCCTCACGAACCTGCGTTGCTTTGGCAACAAGCTTGAGTCTCTTGATTTGAGTCACAACCCCGTGCTCAATGAAATAGTGTTCGGCGACAATCCTATGACCGAACTCGACGTGAGCCACAACCCCAAGCTGTACTACTTCGATGCCGTGTATGCCGAGGAATGGTTCGGGGAATGGGAAAGCTATAACGTAATGCCCACTACATATACTTCCCCCCTGCTGTATCTGTACATAGCTGATGGCCAGGAGATTCCGGAGGTAACCTACGGCCGCCTGGATGCAACCATTCCGTATGCCACCATAGTCCGGACGCGCAATGCCTCCGGCCATCCTCACGCAGATGTGTTCGGTGATTATACCATGAAGGCCTCTTCGGATATATCGACAGACAGTCAGGGCAATCTTGTGCGGCATGACTTCGAATGGGTGGTAAATGCCACTGAATACGATGGAGACGTGACCAGGGTGTGGCTGAATCCGATGTGCTATCTTGCCTCTGCTTACCCTGATTCGTTCGGTACCGGAGGCCGGATCTACGCCATAGTGCGCGGTGATGGCAAGGGATTCCGCATCCCGCTGCCCCAGAAGACCGGAATCCTGAATGATGGCATATTCTCATTCAGAGGAGGCTATATGTATTATTATGTCTGGAAGGATGACATCACCCAGACTGGCGGTTATCATTTCCAGACGGACGAAGACGTCGTCGAGTTCATCGCCCAGCCGGACGGATCCCTGATTGCAAACAAATCCTTCGGAATGGCAATCGACAGAGTCGAATATGACATGTACCCTGAGCCCGTTTACTACGGAATGGTCAACTACATGAGCGACGCATACCCCATCTCCCTCCAAAAGAAAAACTCCGAGGGCCCGAAAGACGGGGAAAGCGAAAACTTGATTTTTGATGACTGGGATATATGAAAAGATTTATCTTCCTCGCCCTTGTGGCGTTTATAGTTCTGGCATGTTCAGAAAGAGAGCCCGTTATCGTATCCGCCGGTAAGTGTATTGAATTTACCGCGTACCAAGAAGGAGCCCCCAAGTCCAAAACAATCGTCCAGCCGGAATCAACAAAGGTGTTTTGGGAGCCGGGAGATGATATAAAAATTTTCTGCGGTAACCAGAGTGCCCGTTTTTCGTCTTCACTGGAGTCACAGTCCCAGGTTGCTGTTTTTTCCGGGTCTTTCAGCGAAACGGTCAGTGAATCTGAGGGTTTCTGGGCCGTTTACCCCTACAGCGATGAGGCATCTTTCGACGGCGAATCCATTACCACGGTCCTGCCATCCATGCAGGTTGCCCGGGAAGAGTCTTTTGCGCTGGGGGCTAACATCACAGTGGCATGTTCCAACTCCAATCATCTGCAGTTTTACAACGTTGTGGGAGGCCTTCGCTTTACCATCTCGGAAGAGGGCGTGAAGATTATCACTATAGAGAGCCTGACAGACGAGCGGCTTGCCGGGTCGATGAAGATCCGTTTCGTGAACGATCGGCCATTTGTGAGTGAAATAATGGATGGTAGTTCCGTAATCACTCTTTCACCTCCGGATGGAAGCGCTTTTAAAACCGGGGTGTGGTATTATGTTTCCATCATTCCGG
>JAFWPT010000382.1 GCA_017509375.1 Bacteroidales bacterium
CGGCTGGCGGAGCGACAGGTGCTGAAACCGCAGGGGCCGGAGCAGGAGCCGGAGCCGGTGCAGCAGTTGCGGGTGCAGAAGCGGCCACCGTACTCTCAGGGACTCCTCCGAGGAAGGACAGGCGCATCAGGGCAAACTCGATATGCAGACGCTGGTTGGTAGCCGCCCTGTAGCCGGCCTCGCATTGGGAAATCACCCCCAGCGCCTCGTACAGGAACTTGACGCTGCAACGCCCGGCCTGCTCCCTGTAACGCTCCCGCAATGATGCGGGCAGATCCAGCAGGGCATCCAGCCCGCCCGTACGGCTCACCAGCAAATCCCTCAGATGAGACCCGAGGGCGGAAATGAAATGCAGCGCATTGAAGCCCTTAGACAGAATCTCGTCAAATTTCAGCAGCGCCGTACCGTAATCTTTAGCCAGGAAAGCGTCCACCAGGCGGAAACTATGTTCGTAGTCCAGAACATTCAGGTTGCGCAGTACGTCCTCGTAGTGGATATCGGTACCGCAGAACGCCACCGTCTGGTCGAAAATAGTCAAGGCGTCGCGCATGGCGCCGTCAGCCTTATGGGCAATCACGTGCAGGGACTCATCATCCACGCTGATACCTTCTTTCACGGCAATATCCCGCAGGTTGCGCACTATATCCGGCACGCTGATACGGTTGAAGTCATAAGTCTGGCAGCGGCTCAGGATAGTGGGGATAATCTTATGCTTCTCGGTGGTTGCGAGGATGAAGATGGCATGTGCAGGCGGTTCCTCCAGGGTCTTCAGGAAAGCGTTGAACGCCGACTGGGTGAGCATGTGCACCTCATCGATGATATACACGCTGTACTTCCCCACCTGCGGCGGAATCTGTACCTGCTCCATCAATGCCTTGATATCTTCCACGCCATTGTTGGAAGCCGCATCCAGCTCATGGATACAATAAGAACGGCCTTCCTTGAAAGAGACACATGACTCACATTCCCCGCAAGGCTCCATGTCCCCGGAAGGATGGGAACAGTTTATCGTCTTGGCAAATATCCGCGCCGCGCTTGTCTTGCCCACTCCGCGGGGGCCGCAGAAAAGATAGGCGTGGGCGAGTTGTCCACGTATAATGGAATTCTTCAATGTGCGGGCAATATTGTCCTGTCCAATGAGGCTTTCAAAAGAGTCGGGACGATATTTTCGGGCAGATACTATATATTGAGCCATAGAATACCTGTTAGTTCTACAAATGTAATGAATTATTTTTAACTTTCGGGAACAATAATTGCTATCTTTGCGGTGCCATGAAACATTTTTTGAAAAAGCTTTTGCTGCTCGCGGCGGTACTTCTGGTCCCGGTCTCAGGATGGGGACAGAAACGGATATACACCAAGAGTGTACAGATACAAGACTTCAAAAGCAAGACCACAAAGGTTGTACTGGACGGCTCGCCTGCCCTCAAAGCATCCCTGCGTCAAGAAATTACGTCTTTCTGGACAATTTCCCCGTACGAATTCTGCACCCGATCAGAGTATGAAAAGCAGAAGAACAGTCCGGACTGCTACTTTCTCCATCCTGAAGTAAGCAAAGGCATCATCTGCCTTACCCTTTCCCGGGGCGGAAACAGTTCTGCCACCGATGCCCACAAACTGCCGGTCACGGTAGTAGCGCTTCCCATCGCCGGAGAAAACGACCCGGGCGGATATGAAACCGTATATATGCCTGCATACATCACCATGCTGCAGGATTTCGTAGAGTCGGCTCTTTCGTCCGAATATGCCGCCTACACCGGCATACGCACTATATGTACCAGGAGAAGCAGAAACACCAAAGTGATTACTGACCCTGCTGAGGCCGCCGAAGCTTTCGCTTCCCAGCAGCCTGACTCCGCATCACAGGTAGTGATTACTCCGGACGGCAACCCTAAGAGCAAGCCCCGCTTCACTATGGTAATCGATTCCTCTACTTACGCCCTTTACTCCTATGCCAAACATTGACCTGGACAGCTACATAGAGCATAAGATAGGGAGCAGCATCCAAGACATCATAGCCGACAGCCCCGAGCGTTTCAGCGTCATCCAGACCGAAGCCCTGCGGGATCTCGTGGTAATGAACCAGATAGCCGGCACGGAATACACAGTCCTGCTTCACCGACGGACCCTTCAGACTCCCGAATGCGAGAGGCTTTCCCGTGAAATCCCCTTTATGATTTTGGATTAGCCGGCCGATTGATTATCTTTGTCCTGCTATGCTGACACTGATAATCGCCGCGGCCCTTACCGCCGCCACCCCCGTACTGCGGGAAGACAACATCCCCGAAATAGTTTCCCTTCTTACCCTTGAGGAAAAGGCCGCCATACTGGTCGGCTGCGGTTCCACCGCTTTCGACGGAATCGGCCGCAACGACATAAAGGTAAAGGGCAGCGCAGGTGCCACCCATGCCGTTCCCCGGCTCGGCATCCCGGGCATTATCTTCGCAGACGGACCTGCGGGCCTCCGCATAGATCCCACGCGTCCTGGCACGGACAAGACGTTCTACTGCACAGGCTTCCCCATCGGCACCATGCTGTCGTCCACCTGGAACACCGGAATGGTGGAAGAAGTAGGGCGGGCGATGGGCAACGAAGTGTTGGAATATGGAGTGGACGTTCTGCTTGGCCCGGGCGTCAACATTCACCGCAACCCGCTGTGCGGCAGGAACTTCGAGTATTTTTCCGAAGACCCTCTCCTGGCCGGGCTCATTGCGGCCGCCTACATTGACGGAGTGGAGAGCAACGGCGTAGGTACATCCATCAAGCATTTTGCCGTCAACAACCAGGAGCTCAACCGCCTCCACAACGACGCTATCGTTTCCGAAAGGGCCCTGCGGGAAATATACCTCAAAGCCTTCGAGCTCGCCGTCCGCAAGTCTCAGCCGTGGACGCTGATGAGCTCGTACAACTACATCAACGGGAAACATGCCTCCGAATCGCCCTGGCTGCTTACGGAGGTGCTGCGGAACGACTGGGGCTTCGAAGGCACGGTGATGACTGACTGGGGCGGCGGATACGACACGGCAGCCCAGATTCACGCAGGAAACGACCTCATACAGCCCGGCTCGGACTCCCGCTACAAGGCTTTAATCGAAGCGGTACGTGAAGGGCGTCTGGCAGTGGAAGACCTGGACCGCTGCGTTACCCGTGCCCTGCAGCTGATTGTCAAAACTCCCAGTTTCCGCGGCTACGAATATTCGGAGGCGCCAGACCTTGAAGCCCACGCAGCTGTGTGCAGGGCAGCCGCCGACGAGGGTATGGTACTGCTGAAAAACAAAGCCGCACTGCCATCGGGACCTGAGGGAATCACCGCTCTGCTCGGGGTCACTTCCTATGCTTTTATTGCCGGAGGTACAGGCAGCGGCGATGTTCATCGCCCCTATGTAGTAGATTTGCAGCAAGGCCTGTCAGACGAAGGATTCGAACTCTACGGCCCCCTGGACGAGTATTACCGGAAGTATATGGAAGATGAGCGCTGGCGCTGCAAGATGATAAACGGCAATAATTCCTGGGTTATAGACCGGGAACGGCCCATAGAGATAGTACCGTCAGAGCTTATAGCCGAGGCCGCAAAGCACGCGGATCGTGCCTTTATCACCTTCGGACGCGTATTCGGAGAGGGGAAGGACCGAGATCTGCACTATAGTTACCACCTGCAAGACAACGAAATAGCCCTGCTGCGCGAAACGTCAAGGGCCTTCCATGCCGAGGGCAAAAAAGTTAGCGTAATCCTGAATATCGGCGGGGTGGTTGACATGCAAGGCTGGCAGGATCTGGCAGATGCCATACTGATTTGCTGGCAGCCTGGCGAAGAAGGCGGTCACTCAGTAGCGGCCACGCTTTCCGGCAAAGTCAATCCGTCCGGACGCCTGCCGATGACTATATCCAAGTCTTATGAGTATGAGCCCTCTGCGGCCAACTTCCCCCGCGTCCAGGAAGACAAGCCCTTCAATTACTCGTTCTACCGCCGTCTGGAAGGGAACAAAAAAGACTATACCGTGAAGGATATCGACTGGACAGACTACAAAGAAGGAATCTACGTAGGCTACAGATACTTCGGCACTTATGCCCCAAAGCATGTGGCATATCCTTTCGGATTCGGACTTAGTTACACTTCATTCCGCTGGAGCGGCATGACGGTAGAGGCGGCCGATGGATACAAAGTAAGGGTAAAGGTGACAAACATCGGCAACCGGGCAGGCAAAGATGTGGTAGAGTTGTACGTAAAGGCCCCCGGCAAGGACATGGACAAGCCGGAAAGGGAGCTCAAAGCTTTTGCCAAAACAGCCTTGCTGCAGCCGGGAGAGAGCTGCACCGTTGAAATGGCAGTGCCCCTCGAATCTCTGTCCTCTTGGGACGAGTCGAAGGGCAAATGGCAACTGGAACGCGGCCGTTACCTGTTCATAGCCGCACGGGACGCCGCCGGCCGCGGCCTGCGGAAGCGGGTGAGGCTATAATGTGTCAGCGTATTCCGTACTTGCGGAGGATTTTCAGTATAGGCTTTTCAATGGAACGGGCCCAAAGTACGTGCCCGTAATCTCCGGGGTGTACCCCGTCCACGCTGGTACTGAAATCTTTGGCGTTGGCGTTGGGAACCACGTAATAAACATCCTTATACTTTTTTACCGCTATAGCCATCAGTGAGTCGGACATCGCCATCTTGTCGGCTTCGTTCTTCTCTTTGGCGAGGTTGAATGGCCGGTATCCCCTGTAAATGGTCTTCTGGAAAATGAGCGGCTTGCCTGGCTGCGCGGCCTGAAGTTTTTCTATAAAGCCGAACAAGCGTTCCTTGATAAGGGCGGCATTGGGGTTGGAAAAGGCATCGAAGATAAAGGCATCCACATCTTCGGCCTGGCAAAGCGCTTCGCAGAAATAGTCCTGCATCAGGCAACGGCCGCTTACGCCTATGCTGAGCAACTGCAGACCGGTATCACGGGAAAACTGCGCAGGGTAGGCCATGCCTGAACGGGAAGCACAAGAGCCGTGGGTAAAACTGGAGCCGTAAATCGCAATCCTGTGACGGAAGGGATTCTCCAGCGGCTCTATTATGGCAGCCGGATCTATGCCGATCTGCACTGAGCCGAGTTCACTGTACAAGGGCAGGTAAAGGAGGCATTCATATTGCTTTCCAGGCGCCAGGTTATCTATCAGCATCAGGTTATCATCAAGCTTTTTGTCTGAATTCACTCCGGAAGAAGCGTAAACCCATTTACCTTTGACCTTGATATACAAATCATAGCCCCTCTGGCTTATTCCGTTGCCATTGGGGGAATAGCGGGCGTTCAGATACTTAGTCTTGATACTAATATAAGTAGATGTGGTGCGGAACGCACAAGCTATGCCGGACGACTGGCGGACCAGCAGGTTCTCGCCCTTGGTAAAGCCTTTGAAACGGACCGTATCTATACGGTGATATGGATTGGGAGTATCCGGAAACAGCTTTCCGGTAAGGGTAAGATCGGAAGCCTCAGTGAATTTGAAGTCTTTTGCGGAAACACTCGCCGCCGCTGCGATGGCCATCACTGCAACCATCAGCGTCATAACTATACGTTTCATGCCTCAAATATAAGAAAAAAGCCTGGCATCATATTCAGCCAGGCTCTTTCGTCTTAAACTAATCAATAATTATTTCTTTGCAGGCTCTTCGGGAGCGGGAACGAACTTGGCCACTTTCTCCAGAGTCACGTCAAAGACAAGGACGGAATTAGGCTCGATGCCCGGACGGCCCTGCTCGCCGTAAGCAAGCTCTGCAGGAACATAAAGCTCGATACGGCCACCTTCGCCGATAAGCTGCATGCCCTCGGTCCAGCCACGCACGACAGAGCTCAGAGGGAAGCGCACTGCTTCGGCATCCTCGGCAGTCTCGTCGAACACTTTTCCGTCGATAAGAGTACCCTTATACTTTACCCATACGGTGTCCTCGGCTGCGGGCTTCACATCGTTACCAGCCTCGATAATCTTGTACTGCAGACCGGACTCGGTCACCTGTACGCCAGCCTTCTGCTTGTTAGCGTTGAGGAACTTGTCGCCGGCCTCTTTATTCTTGAGCAGAGTGTAGTTATGTTTCTTCTCAAGATATGCGTTGAACACATCGTTGATGCGCTCGGGGCTCACTTTGAACTGCTCGTTGAAACCGGGATCACGGAAATCACCCTCGGCCTTCACGAAGTCCTTGATGCCTGTAATCATCTTGGAATAATTGACATCTTCGAAGTTGTAACCCTTCAAGAAGCTTCCGAAATTGACGCCGAGCAGATAGCTCAGGGTATCAATCTCAGCTTTGCTGGGAACGAAATCCTTCGCGGTCTTTTGTACTTCCTTAGCAGCATCATCAGCTTCATCAACTGCGGGCTCTACCGGCTTGGGAGAGCAGGCGAACATCATAGCACCCACTGCGAGTGCGAAAAAGAATTTGTAAGTTTTCATCTTAAACTATAAAAATTGATTGATTATAAATTCCAAGCAAGTGCGGAAGCGCCAAGTATAGCGGCATCCGACTCGGACAAGCTGGAGAACAGCAGCTTCACCTTGCCCTTCCAAATGTTTAACAAATTATCGTTCATAGCCTTCAGGATAGGCTCATACAAGAACTCCCGGGCACGTGCCAGGCCTCCGAAAAGCACTATGGCCTCGGGAGCGGAGAAGGCGACGAAATCCGCAAAGCTGCGGCCGAGCAAAGTTCCGGTATAATCGAAAATCTCCTTGGCGGCCTTGTCTCCTGCCTTGGCTGCCTCGAAAACATCTTTGGACGTGACATTTTCGCGCAGGCGGAGAAGCGAGGACTCTTCGGGATGCTGTTCGAGCCACTCCACGGCGGTACGGGCAACGCCTATTGCTGAGCAATATGCTTCCAGGCAGCCCTGCTTGCCGCAACCGCAGACGCGTCCGCCGCGTACGGCACAAGTGTGCCCGAGTTCTCCGGCAAAGCCGTCATGCCCGTAAAGAACATTGCCTCCGATAACTATACCGCTGCCCACGCCGGTTCCCAAGGTAATCATAATGAAATCCTTAAGTCCGCGTGCTGCGCCATAGGTCATCTCTCCCACGGCGGCGGCGTTGGCATCGTTGGTGAGTGCCACCGGCATTCCGTCCATGGCCTCGGAAAGCATCTTTGCAAAAGGCACGTTCTTGGCGCGGGCCCAGGTAAGATTGGGGGCGTCTTTTATTTCACCGGTGTAGTAATTACCATTGGGCGCACCTACACCTATTCCGCGCACCTGGCCTTCCAGGCCTGCATCGGACAGAAGTTTCTTGAGGGTCGAAGCCAGAGCCTCCACGAAGGAAGTGGCGTCGGTATGCGTGTTGGATACCAGGATGGTCTGGGCGAGAACCTCGCCGCGTGCATTGACTATGCCGCATTTGGCAGTCTGTCCGCCAATGTCTATACCGAGTACGTAAGGCTGTTCCATATTATTCTACCGGAATGTCTTTGTTCACGTTCTTCCTGCCGGCAACGGCGTAGAAAATGAGGTATATCAGGCAGGCGATAATCAGCCAGTAGCTCTGGAGTGAACCAATGACGTCTGCGATAGCATTCTGCACGAAGGGGATGATACCGCCGCCGCATACCAGGGTCATGAAGATGCCGGATGCCGCTGCTGTGTATTTGCCGAGCCCCTCGGTGGAGAGATTGAAGATTGAGCCCCACATGATGGAGGTGCAGAGGCCGCAGAGAGTGAGGAACAGCAGGCTGACGGGAGCCTTTCCTATGGTCACGCTCTCCGGGATGAAGATAGCCAGAAGTATGAACAGGATAGCCAGGGACGACATGCAAAGAAGCATCTTCTTGCTGGACACCTTGGCGCCTACAGATGCGCCGACCAGACGCCCGATGAGCATACTGAACCAATATGCGCTGATGAAGGTGCCGGCGAGTGCGGGACCCACCCAGTCAAGTCCTGAGTAATAGATATTTGCAGTATTCGGAATGCCGACTTCGATGCCCACGTAGAAGAAGATTGCAATGGCGCCGAGTACGAAATGGCGGAAAGACAGGGGGCTGTACGGATCCTTGACTTTCTTGCCGGCAATACGGGCTGCCTTCTCTTCGGCGGTTTCCATATGAGGCTCGGGGATCTTGGTAAGGAGAATGACCACAAATGCCAGGGCGAAAATAACCATCGCGATTATCATCACGGGCGCTGCCTTGGCCACAGTGGCATCGGCTATGGAGCCGCCTACCAGCCAGCCCACCAGGAAGGGAGCGATGGTTCCTCCGATGGAGTTGCAGGAGCCGCCCCACTGAATCAGCTGGTTGCCCCTGTTGCCGCCGCCGCCGAGGGTGTTGAGCATGGGGTTCACCACGATGTTGAGCATGCACATCGAGAAACCGGCCACGAAAGCACCGGCGACATACACTGCAAAGCTCTCTGCGTAACCGGAGAGGAACTGGATGCCAACTCCCAGGAAACCAATTACAACCGCTGCCAGGGCGGTGAACTTGTAGCCCTTGCGGCGGAGGATAAGACCTGCCGGAATACCCATACAGGCATAAGCGATAAAGTTAGCGAGAGTACCCAGCTGGCTGAGAGCCTTGCTGGCACCGAATTGATTGGTTACCACTACGCCCATTGACCCGGCGAGATTGGTAACGAATGCAATCATAAAAAAGAGCGCAAACATCACCACAATCGCGGGCGTGTAGCTCTTTTCGGCATTTGATTTGGTCATAAGTACAGTTATTTAATTGATTCTAAATTCTTTGCATTATAGAGGTCCTTGCCTTCCGCAGTCATGGCATATTCAATCCTGTCCGCATAGAACTTCTCCACTTTGCCACGTACCATCTTAGAAGTCGTGTTGAGCATGCCGTTCTGCTCGGTGAAAGGAGTCTCGCCCACGATGATGGCGGCAGGCAGCCACTTCTCCGGGAACAGACCCTGATGGCGTCCTCCGTTACGGTAGGAATCCACCTCACCCTTTATGATATCCAGCTGCGCCTTCAGTCCGGCTTCGGAAGCTGGGTCGATTCCCTTAGCTTTCACGGCCTCGGCAAGTGCAGGCTTATTGGGGATTACGAGCACCGCGGTCCAGGGACTCTGGTTGTTGTAGAGCACGGAAGCGTCGATATACTTGGATCCGTCGGCAAGACTGTCCTCAAAGCCCTCGGGTGAGTATTTTTCACCGTCAGAGGAGATAAGGAGACTCTTGAAACGACCGGTAACGTACAGGTAACGAGGATCTTCCTTGCAGAGATAGCCGCGGTCGCCGGTATGCAGCCAGCCGTCCACGATGGTAGCGGCGGTGGCTTCGGGGTTCTTCCAGTAGCCGGCCATCACGTTTCCGCCCCGGATTACGATTTCTCCGGTTTCACCTATGGGGAGTTCGGAACCGTCTTCAGCGCAAATCTTGATATCCATGGGCTTAACGGTACGGCCGGACGAGCCGAAACGGGCAAATCCCCCGGAATTGGCACAGATAACCGGGGTAGCCTCGGTGAGGCCGTAACCCTGGAAAATGGGCATACCCACGGCGCAGAAGTAGCGTTGCAACTCGATGTCAAGCAACGCGCCGCCGCCGATGAAGAACTTCAGCCGGCCGCCGAAGGACTCACGTACGCCCTTGAATACCAGTTTGTCCATCAAATCCTTGATGGGCTTGCGCCACCACAGCTTCCAGCAAGGCTTGCCCATGTTGTAGTACTCGCGGTTGTATTTGATGGCGTTGTCCAGAGCAAACTCGTACATCTTCTGCACAAAGGGGCTTTTCTTCTTGATGCCAGCCTCTATGTTCTTGCGGAAATTCCTGGAAATGGCAGGGACCGAGAGCATCACGGTAGGTCGCACCTCTCGTATGGCCATGGGAATATTGCGCAGCATCGTGATGGCACTCTTACCTCCCGGCACCGTTGCAATGCTGCCGCCGTTGGACATCATGAAATAGAAACCGGCAACGTGAGCGAAACAGTGGTCCAGCGGAGTGATGATCAGCATCACGTCACCGCGTTCGATTTTCACCACGGAATTGCACTGGACTATATTGGAAGTGTAGTTGTTGTGGGTCAGGATAATGCCTTTGGGATCTGCGGTGGTTCCGGAAGTGTAGGAAATGTTCGCATAATCGCCGGGGCCAATGGAAGCGATGCGCTCTTCCAGGGCGGCCATATTGCTTGCCATAAACTCCAGTCCCATCTTGCGGAGGTCGTCGAAATACATCTCCCCTTCTTGCAGTGGGATGTCGTCAAGTACTATTACCTTCTCTATCGCAGGGCACTGCGGAATTACCCGGCGCACCTTGTCAATCTGGCTTTCGGAAGCGATAATGAACCGGGAATCGGAGTGGTTGATGCGGAAAGTAAGGTCGAAATCCGATTCCAATTTGAAAGAGAGGGGGACGTCGGCACCACCCGCGTAAAGCACTCCTAACTCACTGAAAATCCATTTATTACGTCCTTCTGATATAAGCGCTACCCTCTCTCCCTTCTTGAGCCCCAAAGCCATAAAGCCGGCAGCATAGATGCGGCCTTCTTCCCGGGTAGTTGCATAAGAAGTCTCCGTCCACACGCCGTCACGTTTTTCCCGAAGGAAAGTATCGCTGCCGTATTTGGCAGCATAATAATCTACAAAGTCAATGATTGTCAGCAAATTGTTTTCCATGAATGTTTCATTTTTCCGGGAACAGCCCGTAAAGTTTAGCATCTATCATATTGGTTATCAACTCGAAATCTTCAGGTCTGTTGCCGAATTTTATATTGTCGGCATCCACCACAAGAAGGTTTCCGGTATAACCGCTGATCCAGTCTTCATATTTCTCGTTCAGGCCGGTGAGATAATCTATGCGGATACTCTTCTCGTATTCGCGGCCCCGCTTCTGTATCTGCGCGATCAGGTTGGGGATGGACGAGCGGAGGTAGATAAGAAGGTCCGGCAGCCCCACGAGCGACATCATCAAGTCGAAGAGATCGGTGTAATTCTCAAAATCGCGCGTGCTCATAAGGCCCATATCATGCAGGTTGCGGGCGAAGATGCGGGCATCTTCGTAAATAGTACGGTCCTGTATAATAACCTTGTCGGACTTGGAAATATCCAGGATATCTTTGAAACGCTTATTCAGGAAATATATCTGGAGATTGAACGACCACCTCTCCATATCTTCGTAATAATCAGCAAGATAAGGATTGAAGTCAACGGGCTCGAATTTGGGAGTCCACCCATAGTGGGCGGCAAGCATCTTGGTGAGCGTAGTTTTACCGCTTCCGATATTTCCTGCAATAGCTACATGCATAATTTTATGTGTTACAAATTACAAAGATACAAATTATTTAAATAAGCCGAAAAGTTCAGCGTCTATTTTGTCAGTAATGGAAGAAAAGTCCTCCGGGCGGTGCTCGAAATCCAGCTTGTCCGAATCTATCACAAGCAATCTTCCCTTGTAATTGCTTATCCACTCTTCGTAATGCCGGTTCAAGCCGTCCAGATATTCAAGGCTGATAGTCTGCTCGTAATCGCGGCCGCGCTTCTGGATCTGCGACACCAGATGAGGCACAGACGCCTTCAGGTAAATCAGCAGGTCCGGAGGGTTCACCATGGACATCATCAGGTTGAACAGTTCCATGTATGTCTGGTAGTCCCGTTCGGAAAGATTGCCTTGCTCCCTGTTGTTGGCCACGAAAATATGGACGCCTTCCAGCAAAGTGCGGTCCTGGATGATTACGTCCTTGGATGACGCTATCTCCAGTACGTCCTTGAACCTTTGGGCAAGAAAATACGTCTCGAGATTGTAAGACCACCTGGGAATGTCTTTGTAATAGTCTTCCAGATAAGGATTGTAGCTTACCGCTTCATACTTCGGAGTCCACCCGTAATGCTCGGCCAGCATACGTGTAAGCGTAGTTTTGCCGCAGCCTATATTTCCTGCTATTCCTATGTGCATATCTTTGAAACTAGGTTTACAAAAATACATAATCTTTTCGTATTTTTGCCAAATAATCTTTCGCGTATGGAGATAAAAAGTTATGTGGTGAACCTGCTTCAGGAGAACACTTATGTCGTATCCGGCAAAGGCGCCTCCTGCGTGGTTGTGGATCCCGGTTTCCAGGATGCCGTGGAAAGCGCCCGCGTGCTGGAATGCCTGTCTTCCATGCAGCCCGAAGCCGTATTGCTGACACATGGGCACATGGACCACATTTATGGCGCCGCCCTCCTCCAGCAGCGCTTTGGCATCCCGGTGTATATGTCTCCTGAAGACCGGAAAGTAATAGACTATTACCAGCGCGTCTCCCGCTTCGGCTTTCCCGTAGCCGACAATAATTTCAGCACCAGCCCGGTGGAAGACGGCAGTATCGTGGAAGCCGCCGGGCTGTGTTTCCGTGTCATCAGCACCCCGGGGCACTCCCCGGGAAGCGTGTGCTGGATGGTGGAAGGAGAAAAGGCTCTCTTTACCGGAGACACGCTGTTTGCCGGAGCGATAGGACGGACTGACCTGATAGACGGAGATTACGATGCCGAAATCCGTTCAATTATGGAGAAACTGATGAAACTGGACGGAGACACGGTAATCTACCCGGGGCACGGAGGCCTCAGCACCATAGGCACGGAATGGGCGTGCAACCCCTTCCTGGAGCCCTTCAACGAAAGAGAAGAAATACCAGAATTACAGTAAGTTATGACAAAGATAGAAGCAGC
>JAFWPT010000383.1 GCA_017509375.1 Bacteroidales bacterium
AAGGTAAGAAAGTGAAGATGCACATTCATCTTCCCGGTGATGAACTTATCATCGAGCGTGTTTCGGACACTTTCGAAAATGCGGTCACCCAGGCCGTGGATGCCATGAAAGAAAAACTTACACGAACGAAAGAAAAAGTCTTTGACAAATAAAAAAAAGCGGCTCGTCGAGCCGCTTTTCTTATTGTATAACCCCAAGTTCTTTTCCTACTTTTATAAATGCCGCTATCGCCTTGTTCAACTGTTCCCGGTTGTGGGCGGCACTCAACTGAACCCGTATGCGGGCCTGTCCCTTAGGAACGACAGGGTAGTAGAAACCAGTCACGAAAATGCCCTCCTTCGCCATTGCGGCAGCGAAACGCTGGCTCAGGGGCGCATCGTAGAGCATCACGGCGCAAATAGCACTCTGAGTAGGCTTTATGTCAAACCCGGCCGCCAACATCTTTTCCCGGAAATAGACTACGTTTTCCTGCTGGCGGTCATGCAGTTCATCGCTCTCGTCCAGCATCTTGAACAATTCTATACCGGCAGCGCAAATCATGGGAGGAAGGGAGTTGGAGAAAAGGTAAGGCCTGGAGCGCTGGCGCAGCATATCGATTATTTCCTGACGGCCGGTGGTAAAGCCTCCTACAGCACCGCCGAAACTTTTCCCGAGGGTACCGGTGTGTATATCTATACGTCCGTAAAGTCCAAATTGCTCGGCAACGCCCCTGCCGTGCTTTCCGACGACTCCGGCGCTATGGCTTTCATCCACCATTACAAGGGCGTCGTACTTCTCGGCAAGATCGCAAATCTTGTCCATTGGCGCCACATTGCCGTCCATGGAGAACACACCGTCCGTGACTATGATGCGGAAGCGTTGTGCCTGAGCCTCCTGGAGGCATTTTTCAAGCTCTGCCATGTCTGCGTTGGCGTAGCGGTAACGTACCGCCTTGCATAAGCGCACGCCGTCTATAATGGAGGCGTGGTTGAGAGCATCCGAAATGATGGCGTCTTCAGCCGTAAGAAGCGGCTCGAATACTCCGCCGTTAGCGTCGAAACAGGCGGCGTAAAGAATAGTATCATCCGTGTGGAAATAAGACGAAATGGCTTTTTCGAGTTCCCTGTGGAGATCCTGGCAGCCACAGATGAAGCGGACTGAAGACATTCCGAAACCACGTTCGTCCATAGCCTTCTTGGCAGCGGCTATAAGGCGTGGGTTATCGGACAGCCCAAGGTAATTGTTGGCGCAGAAATTCAAGGCCTTGCTGCCGTCTGCAAGGGTGATCTCAGCTCCCTGTGGGGAGCAGATGGTCCGCTCGCGTTTGTAAAGGCCGGCTTCGTCGATGGATTTCAGCTCCTGCTGAAGATAGGATTGAAACTTTCCGTACATAAAATATGTGGTTTATATAGATTTCTCCTACAAATTTAATAAATTTGCGAGACACTTAATAACACTATATGAAAAATGTGCTGGTAATCGGTTCCACCGGTCAGATTGGGTCGGAACTCACAATGAATCTTCGCAAAATATACAGGCATGGCCGTATCGTAGCCGGTTTTATACCCGGAGCCGAGCCTGCCGGCGATTTGCTTGAGAGCGGTCCCGCAGAGCACGCGAACGTATGCAACGCCAAGCAGATTGCTGATATTGTGGATAAATATGACATTGATACTATTTATAACCTGGCTGCGCTGCTGTCCGCAACTGCCGAACGCTTGCCCCTGAAAGCCTGGGACATACAGATGAACGGCCTCATCAATGTGCTTGAGGTAGCGAGGGAAAAGCATTGTGCCGTGTTTACCCCTTCGTCAATTGGTTCATTCGGCCCTGATACTCCCAGGGACAATACGCCCCAGGACACCATTCAGCGTCCTACGTCAATGTATGGCGTTACCAAGGTGGCGACTGAATTGTTAAGAGATTATTATTTCAACAAATACGGAGTTGACACACGTTCCGTCCGCTTTCCCGGCCTGATTTCTTACAAGACCCTGCCTGGCGGCGGCACTACGGACCACGCCGTGGAGATTTACTATGCCGCAGTGAAAGGTGAGGAGTTCGTCTGCCCCCTCGCCCATGGAACCTACCTGGACATGATGTATATGCCGGACGCCATAAAGGCTGCAATCAATCTCATGGAGGCCAACCCGCGCTATCTGGTACATCGAAACTCATTCAATATCGCGTCCATGAGTTTTGACCCCGAAGGTGTCTTCGATGCTATCAAGAAGCATATTCCCACGTTCACCATGCGGTACGAAGTTGACCCGGTACGTCAGGCAATCGCCGACTCATGGCCCAACAAGATGGACGATGTGTGTGCCCGAAAGGAATGGGGATGGACGCCCTCGTACACCC
The DNA here is from genome assembly GCA_017509375.1 of Bacteroidales bacterium. The sequence goes on from JAFWPT010000383.1 coordinate 2,341, forward strand.
TTGAGTCCATGACCAAGGATATGCTAAAGCACTTGCGGGAAAAACTCCTGGGAGAGCCGGCTTCAGCTTAATTCTTCCTTCTCTTTTCCAGGGATTTACGCTCGAACGGAAGCGGCCCGTGGTCCTCTGGAAGAATAATAACAGGGGTGCCGGTCTTGGCATAATGCTCTTTAAGATGGATGATATCTTCATCAAGCATACGCACGCACCCTTCGCTTCCGCGTCCCTGCCTTATGGACTCCCGGTTGTTAGTGCTGCCATGAATACCTATACCGCGGAAGCCCGGAGTCTCAAGGCGCAGAAACCAATGGCCGTAGGCGAGGATATTGCCCCGTCCGTCCCCGAAATCGTGACGCCAAGTGCTGGCGTCGTTAATCTGGCTTATATGAAACGGCTTCCCTGGATAAGACTCAGGAGTTCTACAGTCTCCTGAAATTTGCTTCTGCCCTTTGTTCCTGCCGATGCACACCGGATACACTGCCAGGAGCAGGGTATCGCAATCACGGACCTCATAAACGGACAGATGCTCGGGATGAATCTTGGAGACCACAAACAGGCATTTGCCTTTATCCCCGGCCTCTTCATAAACAGTAGTCTTCAAACCTTCTCCGGATTCCT
>JAFWPT010000384.1 GCA_017509375.1 Bacteroidales bacterium
GTGTCGGCAGGATGGCGCATCAGCGAGGAACCGTTCTTCGCCCCGGCGAAAAACGTGGTGAGCAACCTCAAGCTGAGAGCTTCCTTGAGTTCGCTGGGCAACCAGGTGGTCAGCAATTACGCCTACATACGAAAGATATCGCTGTCCGATTCCAGCTATATGTTCGGAGAAGGGGCGCTGGCAAGATCGGCGTCGATTTCCGCCCCCAATGCAGGAGACTTGACCTGGGAAACCGTGCGGCAATACAACGTCGGACTTGATGCCGGCCTGCTCCAGGACCGTCTGCAGTTCACCGGCGAGGCCTACATCCGCAATACTTTGGGAATGTTGGTCGCCGGAGATGCCCTTCCAGCTGTCTACGGCGCCGGAGCCCCCAAGCAGAATTCCGCCAACCTCCGCACTCGCGGCTATGAGTTCTCCCTCAGCTGGAGAGACCAGTTCAAGCTTGCCGGGAAGCCTTTCGGCTACGGAATAACTGCCAACATAAGCAATTACGATTCATACATCACCAAGTACGACAACAACCCCGGCAAGCTGCTCAGCGACTACTATGTGGGGCAGCGTCTAGGGGATATCTGGGGCTTTACCGCAAACGAACTTTTCGCGAACGATGACGAAGCTCAGGAGCATGCCGCACTCGTGGACCTTAGTTACATCACTGCCGGTATGGGATCCGGATGGAAGGCCGGAGACCTCAAGTATGAGGACCTCGACAACGACCAGGCTATTGGAATAGGCTCAAATACCCTGGATGACCCGGGAGACCGCAGGATTCTGGGCAACAGCTTGCCGAGCCTGTCCTACGGCGCTACTTTCTCCATGGACTGGATGGGCTTTGACGCCAGCGCGTTCTTCCAGGGCACCGGTGACCACTACTGGTATCCCGGACGCTGGTGCTTCCCGTTCTGGGGCCCGTATTCCAACTCGATGCAGTCATTCATCAGGAGGGATTTCCTGAAGGACGTCTGGGACTACAACAACACCGGAGCCTACTTCCCCCGTGCCAGAGGCTATATCGCCGAAATTTCCGGCGGCTACCTCAACCGGGTCAACTCGCGCTATCTCCAGAATTGCCGCTATCTGAGGCTCAAGAACCTCACGGTCGGCTACACTCTCCCGGCTAAGATTACCAAGCTTGCCGGACTCGAGAAAGTCAGACTGTACTTTTCCGGTGAGAACTTGACCTGCTGGTCGCCGCTCTTCGACCATTGCGCCTTCCTCGATCCCGAGGCCATGATGCACAGCGAAGACGAATCCCGCGGCCGTACCTTCTATCCTTGGCAGAAGACTTTCATGTTCGGTGTCGATATCCAATTCTAAAAGAGAGACGGAATGAAAAAGATTTACAACATAATCCTGGCCGTTGCGGCGCTTTCCCTCGTCATCTCATGTGAAGATGCGCTGAACAAATATCCCCTGGACGACATCACCGAGGAGTCTTATTTCGAGAACGCCACCCAGCTGCAGTTGTTCACCAACTCCTTCTACTCGTCCATACTGCCGGACGCCCCTTACGACGAGCAGAGCGACCTTGTGATAGGCAACAATCCCAGCAACACCCTGCTGAACGGCTCCTTCCGCACGGTTCCCGCCTCCGGCGGCGGCTGGACCTGGACCACGCTCCGCAAGATAAATACCTGCCTGGGCAACCTCCACAGGTGCACCGACGAAGGCGTAAGGAGGGAATATGAGGCCCTCTGCAAGTTCTTCCGTGCATGGTTCTATTACGACAAGGTAAAGCGCTTCGGCGACGTGCCATGGATAGACCATGAACTGTCCTCCGAAGAAAAAGACGAACTCTATAAGCCCCGGGACAGCCGTGACGTCATTCTTGGCAAAATGATAGAGGATATAGACAACGCCATAGAGGGCCTGCCGTCCGCTTATCCTTCCGGCAAGACTTTCCGTGCCACCAAATGGGCCGCACTTGCCCTCAAGGCCCGTTTCTGCCTCTTTGAGGGCACCTACCGCAAGTACCACGAAGGCGATATCACCCTCTGGACCCTGCCGGCGAGTGCCAAGCCTGCTTCCTATTATCTGGAGCTTGCAGCTGATGCCGCAGAGGAGCTGATGGACCTGGGACCGCATAAGCTTTACTCTACCGGGCATCCCGACTATGACTATCAGAACCTCTTTGCGAATTATGAAGAGGACGCAGGAGAATTCATTCTGGCAATCGATTACGACTACAGCATGAAGTGTTTCCACGACGCCAGCGGCGTAGCCCTGCTGCCTGTCTGCGGCCGCAACAGCCCCACCAGGAACTTCGTCGACCATTACCTTATGGCCGACGGAAAACGCTATTCATCGGTGTCCGGCTGGACGACCAAGACCTTCGCCGACCAAGTCGCAAAGCGCGATCCCCGGCTTCACCAGACCATACGCATACCGGGATACACATACACCAGGCTTTCCACCAACAGGACAATGTCCTGCGATATGGACTGCTCGCTTACGGGCTATTCCATTGCAAAGTACGTGATGCCGTCAGACAACCTCGTGATGGCCAATATACGCAGCAATTCCTACAACGATATGCCGGTTATACGCCTTGCCGAGGTCTATCTTATCTTCGCCGAAGCCAAAGCCGAACTTGGCACCCTGAGCCAGGGCGACCTGGACAAAAGCGTCAACCTGCTTCGCAAGCGTGCCGGAATGCCGGACCTTAATCTTGCCAACGCCAATTCGTCGCCGGATCCTTTCCTCGCTTCCAAGGAGACCGGATACCCCAAGGTCGGCGGGCCTAACAAGGGCGTTATACTTGAAATCCGCCGGGAGAGAGTTGTGGAACTTGCATTGGAAGGCCTCCGCTACGAGGACCTTCTGCGCTGGGCAGAGGGCGAGAGGATAGGCAGGGGCCTCATCCAGGGAATGTATTTCCCCGGTGCCGGCGAGTATGACTGGGACAAGGACGGCAAAGCGGATATATGCCTCTACACCGGCTCCAAGCCCTCTTCCAATGCTACCTTCGTGTATAAGATAGGTGCGGATATAGTCTTGTCCGACGGAAACAAAGGATATGTAAACCCTCGTCCATCCTACAAGTTTACTTTCGACCCTGAGCGGGACTACCTATATCCCATCCCCACCAACGAGAGGGTGCTGAACCATCTTCTCCTGCAGAACCCGGGATGGAACGACGGACTTGATTTCTAAGATTTTAAACATAACGAGTAATATGAAAAAGTACTTCTTTTTGCTTTTGACTCTCGCGACCGTTGCGGCTTGCGTCGAGAAACCGGATGATGAGAAACCGGGAGGAGATGACACCAAGCAGGCCACCGTCGTAAGGGTTGGCACTTCTACCCTGAACTTTGAAGCCATAGGAGCCGAGCCTCAGTCCGTAAAGATTTATGCCGATGGTTCCTGGACCTGCGAAGCTCCCGACTGGGTAACGATAGACCCCAAGACAGGGTCCGGAACCGTTACCGTTACAGTGAGCGTGACCGACAATGAGAATGTGGACGGCCGTATCGGCACCGTGATTTTCGCCCCCGAACTGGGTTCCGGCCCCAACGTGCTGACTATACAGCAGAAAGGCGACAACAAGGTCTCCATCAGGACGGGCCAGGCTCTCGCCGAATGGCTGGCCGGCCTGACTTCGGAGTCGCTTGACGAGGCCCGCCTGGCAGCCGACATAGATATGTCCGGCATCGCCCTGGTTCCTGCCAGGGGCTTCTCCGGCATACTCGACGGAGAAGGTCACGCTATCAAGAACCTGAAAGCTTCCTGGCCCCTTTTCAAGGTGAACAAGGGTACTCTCAAAAACATAGTCATCGATGAGTCTTGTACCTTTGTTCCCGACACCAATGTATTTGGCGCTATCACTTCCCGCAACGAGGGTATTGTAACCGACTGTGTCAACAAGGGCAGCGTGACGCTGAGCTATGCAGGCGGCGGCAAGATAAGCAACCTGATTGCCGGCCTGGTCGGTATGTCCGTCAACGTTGACGCACCCCTTTCCGGCCTGAAGAATTATGGAAAGGTGGCGGTAGAGACCGAAAAGGACAAGTCTTTCACCAGCCAGGGCGTAGCGGGTGTGGTTGCCTACACGATCAGCGGTGTCTCGTCCTGCGAAAACTACGGCGAGATAAGCCTCACAGGCGGTTACCATACAGGCCGCGCCTGCCCTGCCAGGGATCCTTCCGACCCGGAGAACATAGAAGTAGGTGAGTTCTACAACAAGAAAGTGGCCACTTCCGTCGGAGGAGTCGCGGGATATGCTTTCGCGGCTCTCGACAAGTGCAAGAACGAAGGAAAAGTGGCCTGGACTGAGACAAAGGTTGAAGGAATGTCATCCTCTCCGGCACGTATGTTCACGGGCGGAGTGGCTGGTTGCTATTCAAGCGAGGTGACGGATTGCTCCAACTCCGGAGAGATCGTGGTCAACGTGTTGTCCAGCGGCAAGACGGACTTTGCCGGGCAGAACCACCAGCAGTGCATAGGCGGCGTTTTTGGCGGAGTGAACAATCCTTCCGACGATGCTCCGAGCAAGAACAGGGGAGTCAATGTATCCGGATGCACCAACAGCGGAGCCATAAATCTGGAGGCTTATGTCAGCAAGAGCTGGATACACCTCGGAGGCGTTATCGGCTGGCCTGCGTCAGATAACGACAACACCAACCTGAGCAACTGGGGCACCATGTCATCTTGTTCCAACAGCGGTGCCATACAGGTAAGCGGAACTGCCAGGTTACGCTGCGGAGGCGTGGCAGGCGCTCCTTCCTATATGGATAATTGCTCAAATACCGGCAATATTACTATCAAAGGTGCATACAAAGGCTCCGAGGTGGGCGGCTTGATAGGTCGTCACTGGGGCTATGCACAGACTGTCAAGAATTGTTCTTCCAAGGCCGATGTGAGGTCGGAAGTGCTTCTGGAAGGCGTTTCAGGCTTCATAGGCTGGATTCCCAACAACCACTCCGCCGTCATTGAAGGCGGCAGCGTCTCCGGCAGTGTCTCTTCGGCGGCCGGCTCAATCATAGGTATGCTTGTGGGAGGATTCGCAGGCAATTCGGTTAAAGTGACCCTGGGCTCTTCAAGCGCTCCGATCGAGGTTTCCGGAAGCGTGGGCGGCACGGCCATAAATGCGGAAAATGCGGCTTCGCTCCTTTGGGGAGCCGGTTTCGACGCTGGTGCACACTCTGTAAATTATGTCATCAAGTAGCCTTTTTTTCAAGCGTGCATTGCTCGCGCTGACGCTTCCGTTGCTGTGGGGCTGTCCGGGTAATCCAGATACTCCGGACGGCCCGCAGCAGCAGGATAAGGCGGATCTTTTGGTATGTACCTTCAACATACGCTATCCGGAACCTTCTGATGGCGATTATGTATGGGACAAGCGCAAGGACGCGGTGTGCAAGTTCATACTCACGCGCAAGCCCGACATCATCGGTATGCAGGAGGTGGAAAAGGTTCAGGCGGCTTATATCCTGTCCCAGGTTAAGGATGAGTACGGCTTGTATGGAATAGGACGCGAAAGCGGGAAGAGCATACTGGATGCGACTACAGACGAGACATCCGTTACCATACTCTATAAGAAATCCCGCTTTGACCTTTCCGACAAGGGGGTTTTCTGGCACAGCGACACGCCTGATCAGGTGGTAGCCAAAAACAAAGCTAACGACTACGGTTCCTGGCATACCACCCATCCGCTTAATTCCGTATGGGTAAAACTGGCTGATAAAGAAAAACTTGGAAGGCCGGTATGGCTGTTCACCACCCATTACCAGAACAACAAGAACTGCCCTAATGCCTCGGATTTGAGGACTATGGAGAGCAATCTGCATCTTAACCTTATGTCCCAGCTCAGCGGAGGCGTCATAGGGCCTGCATGCAAGGAAGCGTTATTCTTCCTGGGAGATTTCAACGCCAGGCCGGATTCCCCGGAGCTGGACAGGCTGGTCAACTACCCCATGGGCTATGCCAGGCTCGACGCAGCAAAGTCCAGTTTCCGGACCACGGATACCGACAACGGTTATGGCAAGGGTGGCGGTATCATAGACCACATATTTTTTTGCGGGCCGCTCAAGTGCCTGAGCTACTCGGTGGATAAAAGGGATTACGGTATCACTTACATTTCCGACCATTATCCGGTGCTGTCGGAATTTTCATATACTGAATAATCACTATATTTGCCTGACCGGATGCACAGGCGCCGGTGCGTTTTGCCATGAAGACCATCTGTATCATACTGGCTGCACTTCAGGCTGTTTTCTCCCTCTCGTTCGACGACGGGACGGTTCCTGGAGTCAGTGGCCGGGCGGCTTTCTTTGACGGCTTCGACAGCCGTATAGTAGTGCCTGCCTCCGAGGTCCCGGCACCGAAGAGCCATTTCACTGTGGATGTGTGGCTGTGCCCGGTATCATTCCCCACGAGCCCGTGCCCAGTGGCGTGCCGTCAGCGTACGGATGCTCCTGGCGGCTGGTCTCTGTGGGTGGACGCCCTCGGCAAGGTGCATTTTCAGGTGGAATCGGCAGGCGAATGGAAGGAAATCGTGTCCCCTGGAGGCCTGGAGTTGAGGCAGTGGTCACGGCTGACTGCGCAGTTCAA
>JAFWPT010000385.1 GCA_017509375.1 Bacteroidales bacterium
ATATAATTAAGGCTTCTCCTGACATAGTGAGGACGATGTGTTTGGGGATTATGTTTTTTACCAGAAAGAATCGCTTATTTCAGTGGAACTGCCTGCGGGGATTACTTCTATTGGCTCTAGTTCCTTTCAAGAATGTTCTAATCTCCGGCATGTTGGTATGCCGTCAACTGTGAAAATCATTAAATACGGTGCTTTTTCGAACTGCAGTAGTCTCCAGGATGTCAATTTGTCCTCAACATTAACTAGTATATCCACACGTGCTTTTTCTGAATGTTATAGTCTCAGAGACATTATCCTCCCTGAAAGTCTGGAGTATATAGGAGACGACGCATTCCAAGGGTGTTCCCAACTACAACAGATTATCATTCCAAACAATGTAAGAAATATTGGTTCTTATGCTTTTTCATCCTGTTCTGGTCTTAAAACCGTTATCCTTTCAAATACGTTGAACACTTTGGGATATTGTGCTTTTGTAGGTGTGATAATCTTACTGAAATCAGTCTGCCAGCCTCTTTGAAATCTGTAGGAGACTATGCTTTTGATGGTAACAATAATATCACTAAAGTCTATACTACCGTGCTCGACCCGTTTGTTCTGCAAGAGTCGGCCTTCAGTTCGACGGTTTTCCAAAATGCCACGCTCTATATCCCCAAGACCAGTCACGACCTGTATTACGCCAATATGGGTTGGAGCCGCTTCCTAAAGTTAGAAGACTTCGACCCAAGCATCGGAAACTGCTACATCGACGGTGACTACGAGTTGGGGGACGAAGAGGGCGATCGTCTGCATGGCGAAGGAGACAATGACCCCAGCATGGAGATGAATGAAGGTTCAGGACTCATTGTAGAGGGCGAGGAAAACCAGCCCTTCGACGAACTTGATATCAATCACAACGGCACTGATGGCGCATCGCTCATTACCGACGGCAATGTCATAGCCGACCACCTGCATTTCCATATTACCGTAAGAGGCGGGCGTTGGTACTTCTTCTGCTTCCCGTTCGACATCAAGTTGGCCAACATCGTGGCTCCTGGGCGTTCCGTGTGGCGTCATCGAGCAGCGCATAGCTATTGAAGCCGCCCTTGGGTATTTCGATGACCTTATCGGGTGTGCCGTTGTTGCTGTGCAGCGTAACATTGACCATTTCCGGATTGCCGACCTTTACGGCATAGCAAACCTCAATGCTGTTCTCGCCGAGTTTATCCTCCCACTGCACGGCTGCATGCTCGCCGTTGACCGTTGCACCCTCGACATCATACACGCGCCGGTTATCCGCGGCGTAGGTGTAATTGAACACGGTGCCCTCCTTCGGCTGAAGAATTGCGTGATAATAATAGCAGTAATCGGCCTCGCAGGTATCGCCGGGATTCATGAAACCGGCGCTGCGCAGTGTATAGGGAGCGTCCGCCGGAACAGATGTGTTCGCCGTCACGGCTGCTGCATCGGGGAGCTTTTGCCCCTCAACCAGAACGGAGGCATCAAAGGTCAGCTCGACCGTTCCGGGCGAGACCGCATCGGCCATCAGCGGATACAGGTCAAGGTTCTCCTCCGGCGCAGTGTTCAGCGGGAACGGTTCCGTGCCGTCCTTTCCGACAGTCCAGCCGCTGACGGCTTTTCCGCCGGCCGGCTCCGGAAAGATGAGTGAATTGCCTTTTTCGTTGAAAGCGGCATAATTCACGGCTTCGCTGATATAATCGGATGTTTCTTCGCTTTTGTTGATTTTCAGCGCGAGCGGTGCGCCGCCGGCCTGTTCCAGATGAAAGACGACCAGCGGTTCACCTTCTGCACAGACGGCCAGCGGTGAAAGTGCGGATACAAGGATTGCTGCGGAACAGATAACGGAAGCAGTTCTGAAAATACGCATAATAGAATCTCCTTTCGGTGATGATTCGGTTCCGGTACGTCTGCGCATATTGTAACATATATTTTTTATTCTGTCAAGACCGCCGCTGCTGCGGGGAGTGGATAAATCTATCAGTCTGTACAAGAGCGATGATTGATAATGGGCTCTCGCTCGCTTCGCTAACCCACCAAAGGGACACTGTCCCTTTGGAATCCCATATTCATCAAAATGAAAGGAAGTACATGCTTTTTATAATATGGGATTCTTAAGGGCTAGTGACCTTAAGCAGGGGGTTGGGGACAGAGTCCCCGTCATAAATCTGTCGGAGACACTTTTTCGACAGACTGAGCCGGCAGTGCCGGCCTCCGGTTTTGCTCCCATGAAGCGTAACCGGTAATTATATTCTTCTGCTCCCATTGCACTTTTTCAAATAATATGCTATAAGCCGGCAGTGCCGGCCTCCGGTTTTGCTCCCATGAAGCGTAACCGGTAATTATATTCTTCTGCTCCCATTGCACTTTTTCAAATAATATGCTATAATATAATGGGG
>JAFWPT010000046.1 GCA_017509375.1 Bacteroidales bacterium
ATGCTCTCGATAGGGAATCGGCGCATAACTTCGCAGCCTCGGTCCAGCATCTCCACAGCCCACTCGTTTTTTCCTTCCTTCATGAAGGCCTTGGCGGCATTGAGGAAGATGCCCCGGGGGGCCATCACGCCGAGATGCGTGTATATGTTCTGGTAGTCTATGAACCAGTTTTCGGCCGCCAGGGCATCCCAGCTGTACACGCCGGTCATCTTCCGGTACAGCTCTTCGGAATCTATGAAACCCACGTCGGTGGTGGTAATCTTGTTGCGCACCGGCACAAACTTGTAGGAATAACCTTCATATACCAGGTAATCCTTGAGTCCGATATTGAGGTCCCCACCCATGTTCAGCATGTTTATGGGGCGGTCCCACTGGTAATTGCTCAGCAGGTCCAGCATGAAGATTTCCGGCTTGGTAAGATAGTCCTTGCCCTTAGGAACCTGCATCTCTATGCTCTCCGGGATAATATCGGCATATTTGGCATCCAGGATGCCTGAGGCTATTACGTTCTCTTTGTTCACAGGGATGATGAACTTGCGGGCGGGTATGAAATCCACCCTGCGGCCGCTGCTCATGCTCACCTTCGACGCGGGGTCGGAACTACGGAAAACCTTCATGGCATCGGAGAGCAGCATGGCCTGGTCGCGGGATTCCACTATGGGAACATACTCGTTGGTGCCGTACAGGTACTGCTTCGGGCCCACGGAAAGCGCGAGAGGGGCGGATTCGTTGCAGGCCCACTTCATCTGGTCTATGTGCCAGTCGGTTCCGAGCAGGGAGGTGTTGCAGATACGTACATCCGTGCGGACGTTCTCCACTTCCTGGGCATACCACACCGGGAAGGTATCGTTATCTCCGTGAGTGATGAGTATTCCGTTGGGGCCCACCGAGTTAAGGTAGTTGCGCGCCATTTCCACAGCGGTCGCGCGGCCGGAGCGGTCGTGGTCGTCCCAGTTCTGGGAGGCCATCTGCACGGGCACAAGCACGGACACGGCGGTAATGCCGGCGGCAAGCAAAGCCCCGTGGCGTCCCTTCGTAACGGAAGAAAGCAGACGATACAGAGCCGCCACCGCGAGTCCTATCCACACGCTGAAGAAATAGAAGGAGCCGGCGTAGGCGTAGTCCCTCTCACGCACCTGGTACGGCGGCTGGTTGAGGTATATGACGATAGCGATGCCGGTCATGAAGAACATCAGGAAAGTGAGCCAGAAACCTCTCTTGTCCCGGTCGAACTGGAAAAAGAGGCCGAGCAGGCCGAGCAGCAGGGGCAGGAAGAAATAGTGGTTCTTGCCGGCGTTGCGGGCCAGGGTCTCGGGGGCGTCGCTCTGGTCGCCCAGGCGGAAGTCGTCTATGAATTTCACACCGCTCTCCCAGTTGCCGTGGAAAATGTCACCCGGCGTGGGGGCGTGGATTTCGTTCTGGCGGCCTACGAAATTCCACATGAAGTAGCGCCAGTACATCCATCCCAACTGGAAGTCGAAGAAATAGTATAGGTTGGCCACCATGGTAGGCTTCCGGTCCTTTGCGCCGCGCACGAGCTTGCCCTTGCCGCCAGTGTAGGCACGGTAGAGCTCTTCGTATTTGCCGTCGGGAGAGGAACTCCACATTCTGGGGAATAGCATCTTTCCGGACTGCTTGTATTCCGCATCCACGGGGCCTTCCACGTGCTTGTATTTGCCGTCCAGAGGAGCCCAGTATTTAGTGGTCTTGAGGTCGTAAGGGGCGTCGTAATACTGTCCGTAGAGCAGCGGAGTGGATCCGTACTGCTCGCGGCTGAGATAGCGGACCAGCGTGAAAGCGTTGTCCGGCTGATACTCGTTGGTGGGCGTCTTGGCGCAGGAACGTATTATGTCTATGCTGAACACCGAGAAACCTATGGTAATCATGGTGACGCACAGCAGTGCAGTATTAAGGAACACCTTCTGCTTCCTCAGGGTGACGAAAAGCCCCCAGAAGCACAGAGCCAGCAACGCAATCATGAAGAAGGCGGCTCCGCTGTTGTACGGGAGCCCCAGCACATTCACGAAGAAGAGGTCGAAATAAGCCGCAAGCTTGGGCAGATAAGGGATGAAGAGGAACACCAGCAGTCCCAGGATGACGCCTCCCACGGCAAAAATCTTCACCAGCTCCCAGAACTTGAAAGGCTTGTCTTCCCTTTGGCGGTAGTAGAACATGAACACCAGCGCCGGGATAGCCAGCAGGTTGAGCAGGTGCACGCCTATGCTGAGGCCCATCAGGAAGGCTATGAGCACAATCCAGCGGGAAGAATGGGGTTCGTCGGCCCGGTCATACCACATGGTCATGGCCCAGAACACCACGGCGGTGAACAAGGATGACATTGCATACACTTCACCCTCCACGGCAGAGAACCAGAAAGTGTCCGAGAAGCAATATGCCAGGGCACCCACGAGACCAGAGCCTATCACCGCTATGGCGCCGCCGGCGGTATCAGTCTTCACCAGGCGCTTGGCCAGCCATACTATCGTGAGATAGAGGAAAAAGATGGTGAGGGCGGAGCACAGGGCACTCATGGCGTTCACCAGGACTGCGGCGTGCATATTGTCTCCAAACAAGGTGAAGAAACGCGCAATCAGCTGAAACACAGGGTTTCCCGGCGGGTGGCCCACCTCCAGTTTATAGGATGAAGCTATAAACTCGCCGCAGTCCCAATAGGAAGCGGAGGGCTCTATGGTGAGCAGGTATGTAATGGCGGACACGGCAAAAGCCGCCAGTGCGGCAATCCGGTGCCAGAGAGTAAATTTATCAGTCTTCTTCATCGGGCAGTACAATCTGTTTGTATTGGTTCTTGCGCTTCATCCAACGGTCCCGGGCAAACTGCTGCATATCTGTCACAGTGTCGTTCTCGTCGATAATTTCCATCCCCAGGATGGTCTCGATGATATCCTCCAGGGTGATGATGCCCTGGAAGCAGCCGTAGTCGTCTATGATGAGTGCGATCTGGTCCTTGCTCTTGAGGAGCGATTCCCAGATATCGGATACTGAAGTTTCTTCGTGGAATGCGGCGATTTTGCGCTTGATACTCTTGAGGCGGGTGTCGAACTTGTCTTCCGCCAGGTTTTCAAGCACGTCGTAACGCATGATATAGCCGGTGATGAACTCCGGAGATTCGGCGTAAACGGGGATGCGGGAATTGTGGGAAAGCTCTTCCTGCTTGTAGAACTGCTTCAGCGTCATGCTTTCCGGAGCGATGGCGGCCACCACGCGGGGTGTCATGACGTCGTATGCCTTGATGTCGTCCAGCTTCATGATGTTCTGGATGACCTTGTTCTCGGAATCGTCTATCACGCCCTCTTCCTCACCTATATTGGCCATTGCGGACACTTCCTCGCGGGAGATCGTGGTGTCCGGCTCATCGTCGGAGATGGAGTGCCTCAACTTCATCATAACCCATACCAGGGGATACAGTATCACCACCAGGAAATTCATGATGCCGGAGAGCCAGAGCAGGTCTTTCCAATGGGATGTGCCTATGGTCTTGGGGAAAATCTCCGAGAATACCAGGATGAGCAGGGTCATCAGGGCGCTGATGATTCCGAACCAGTAGTCGCCGGAGAGCTGCGAGGCCTGGTGGCCAACAGCGGCGGCGCCCAAAGTATTGGCTATGGTGTTCAACGACAGGATGGCCGAGAGAGGACGCTCGGGTTCGGTTTTCAGCTTCAGGAAACGGGCCGCATTGGCGTCACCCTCATCTTCTTTCATGGTAATGTAGGAGATGGGCGTGGACAGCAGCACGCTCTCGAGCAATGAGCACAAGAACGACACGGCCATGGTGAGAAGCAGATATATGATTAATAAAGTCATATAATCCAATTAATAACAATCTTCAAAGGTAAGAATAATTCGCCTATTACAAAAATCTTTGCCCCAAATAAAATTTTTATCATTGATATATTGTTTTTCGATAAATAATTATTATATTTGCGAAAAATAAACCGATTAACAATATTTTTGCTATGATTGAATGGTGGAATTCCCTGAGCGTAATAATGAAGGTCCTTTGGGCTATAACGCTCTCCGCTTCTCTGATTTTCATTATTCAGAGTATCCTCACTTTCCTCGGAGCGGGTGCCGACAGCGACTTTGACGTCGATCCTGGTGCCGACACCTCAGGCCTGGAGGCCGGGGATTTCGACACCACCGCCGGCGATGCTTCGCAGGCTGCCGGACACAGCACCGGCATGGGTCTCCTTACCTTCCGCAACTTCGTGAATTTCTTCCTCGGTTTCGGGTGGACCGCTATCCTGCTCCGGGACAACATTAAGTCCACCTCGGTCTTGATGCTGGTGTCCATTGTGATAGGCGTCGCCCTGGTATTCCTGGTGATGATGCTCTTCCGCTGGCTCAGCAGCATGCAGCAAGCAGGCAATATCAACGTGGCCCGTTCGGCAGCAGGCTGCGAAGGCAAAGTGTACCTTACCATTCCCGGGAAGCGTGCCGGCAGCGGCAAAGTGCAGATAACCATCAACAACGCGGTCCGCGAATATGAAGCCGTGACCGACGGAGACAAACTCCCCACCGGCACTGCCATCCGCGTGGTGGAAGTAATCGGCCCCGACACTCTGCTCGTAGAGCCGCAGGAATC
>JAFWPT010000386.1 GCA_017509375.1 Bacteroidales bacterium
AGTGGCCCATATACTTCTTTCCCAGATAGTTGAGCCTGGTGGAGAAGGTCTTGTTGCGGGTGGTTTCGCTCTCCAGTATGCCTCCGCCTCCGAAGCGGTCGAATGAAATAGTTAGATTCAGCTCCGGCAATATGTTCTGGGTAGTAAGTATATGCAGGTTGTCCGATTCTTTCGCATCACCTGCAAACAAGGTCCCGAAATAGGCGAGTTCGGTGTGAGGAGTCTTGGTGTTGTATTGCGGTATTGTTCTCGGGGAGAACGACCAGGCTTCCTGGGCGGTGTAGAAAGATACCCTTTCTTCGCTTTCGCGATTGAAATAATTATAGTATTGCAAGGGGGACCCGGATACACCTAACCAGGTGGCGTTCACGTCTTTACGGAAGAACGGATAGACGTTGAAGTGATAGTTGAAACCGGTGTCGGGGATGTGCACGTCCATCCTGTGTACATCCTGGTCCACCGTCCATTCTATGATGCGTTTGTACTGCATCGTGTCGTGCAAGGCAAATGTCTCCAGAATTCTGGGCGTGAATTCCCGTATGGAGTCCCGCACTTCCTTTTGTTTTTCCTTTATGACGTCAAGCGAGTCCGCGATGTGCTTCTTCTGCTTCATCAACTGTTCTCTGTCGTACTCCCTGCGCTCCTTGGGGCTAAGGGAGTTATACCATTCGAGGAATTTTGCTTTAGCCAGGGCGGTGGAGTCGGCGATATACAGGGAGTCGAGTTTCCTCCAGTCGAGCGAATCCTGCAGGGCATGCAGCTTGTTACGCTCGGCCGAATCCAGGAACGACTTGATTACCAGTGAGTCAACGGTACCTTTAATAGAATCTGAGCTGTGCTTCAGGGAATCTCGAACCAAAACATGGGTCAGGGAGTCTAACAAAGCCACATAATACTTGAAACGGAACGGGTCTGTAAAGCGAAGGGAATCCGGGACCTTTATGGTGTCCCGGGCCGTAAGCTTGGGCAGCGTGTCCACCTCGGCGGCGGTGGTATCTTCAACGGCAGCAGCCGCCAGCAGGCTGTCAGCAATAGCTACGGACTCAAAATCGCCTATCCGCCCCAGCTTGTAGGCATCCTTTACGTAAATCACGGTGTCTGTCAGGCTAACGGGATCAGGGAGAGGATTGCTGCTCACCCCGTGATGCCCCAGTCCAAAACTCCCTGCGATGGCCGTAGAGACCAGCGCAACGGGGAACCATATCCGTGAAAGAATGTTCACTTGCTTTCGATTATCTTTTTGATATGACTGTCGTTACGTATGAATTCGCCGCCCTGTGCCACAAGTTCTTCGAGCTCTTCGCGCCCAAGCTCTGAAAGCAGAAGCGATAACGCCTGCATACCCAGGGCGTTATCCGTATTGGCCAGATAGGTGTCCTTGCTCAGGCTGATAATCCTGTCCATCCGTAATTTGTACAGGGAATCGGCTATGGCCTGCTCTTCATTCTCGCCCGTCTCTATATCACCCAGAGCCGGGTCGTGTTCGTAGTAGTAGTCCATCACCTGCTCCCGGAATGCATGGATAGCATCGGTAAGCGGACTGCCGGTCACAGCTACCGGGTAGTCAAGATCCACTCCGATGGTGTCGGAGTCGGGTACGAAACTGGCCGTAAAGCGGTCATCCAGCGCATCCCTGCCCTTGAATCTAAGGCTTACTACCAACAGCTTGGTGCGGTCCTTGTCTCCATACAATACAAACTTTCCATTCTTCACCGCTACTGAATCCATGGGACCTTCCAGCCCCGAAAGGTAAACCATGCTGCCGGGTTCTGACGCCAGGGGGTCGGAGATGTTGCCGTGAACGGTGAATCGCTCACGTCCCGGAGTACAGGCTGCCATGAAAAGGAAAACAAGCAGCAGCGAGACGGAAAAGCTATACTTCATTGCTCTCGAATAAGGACGGTACACTGTCGAAACTGCCTTCCGGAGTCTCAGGCTTTATCTTACGGAACTCCAGAAGCACCAGTACCGTAAGCAAAAAACAGGCCGCGGCAGCGACGGCGTAATGCGGTGCAGGCATCAAGTCCGCCCAGTTTTCCGCATCCTTTAAAGCGTCCAGGTGGCCGCAGATGAGCGCGAAAGTATTGTTTACGAAATGCATCAGCATGGTAAGCTTAAGGGACCCGGTGCGATAGTACACGAATCCGAACACGCATCCCAGCAAGAAGGCAGGAATGGCCTGCCAGGGATTCAAGTGGATGAATGCGAAGAATGTGGCGGAAATGACGATTGCCCAGGCCGGCTTGAGTTTAGCAGATTTCAAGAGCCCTCTCAAGATCATACCACGGCACAGCCATTCTTCGCATAAGGGTGCGAAGATGCTGACAGCCAGGAAGTTGAGCCAGACGTTGCCGGACGTGAGGCTTTCCATGGCAGCTCTCAGGGCAGGCGGCATCTCCGGCAGCAGGGAAATGAGTCCGTCTGTCCAGAAACCCATAGCCAGTGTCACCACTACGGCCAGCAGTATGCATATACCTGCGCCAAGCGGCGAGAAATGCTTGTTGTCCAGCTTGAAACCGCTATGATCCATTGAGTTTCTGGTGCTTTTCGCGCTGGCGTAAAGCATCGGGGGGATGAACATTATGGGGTAGCTTATCACCGTGCCGTATTCCAAGATGAAATCGGCACCGGCAAGAGCCCCGACCGCCAGCAGCAAGGCGTTGCCGGCCAATCCTCCTACCAGCAGCCAGGCAAGCAGGGCGAACATCCCGCTTATTCCAGGGACATAATGGTTGAATTTCCCCAGAAACTTGTAGTTGCCTCGGCGTCTCATTTAATAGAGGGGGGACGGGTAAATACCTTTTTCTACGAGTTCTGCGAACTTGGCCACTACTGCCGGCCTGTCCTCTTTGAACGTTACTCCGAACCAGCGGGACGGGGTGGACAGCACGTCGCATGCGGCAATTCCCTTATGTATCATAAGGTCAACGGCATAGGGAATGTAGAATTCCTTCTTGAGTTCTCCGATATTCTCTTCCAGGAAAAGTTCGAAGATGGAGGCGCTGTTATCCATGTAGTCCGGAGTGAAG
>JAFWPT010000387.1 GCA_017509375.1 Bacteroidales bacterium
CGGAAAGTGATGCTCCGCAGCTGGCGCTGCTGTGCCCACCATCCCCCGCCGTCATGCCCTTTTCCTGCTCGCGAAGACAATGTGGACACTCACGTCGCCCTCTGGAACGGTTTCGCCACAGTCCCGCATCAATCAATTATTCTGGGAGCGAATCACCGCATTCCACTCCCGAAACGGCAGAAAAGTGGCAATCCGGGAGAGAAAAACCGAATTTCTCTCCAGAAACGAGGTAAAAGTGGTCGGACAGGAGCGAATCATCGCATTTCTCTCTTAAAACAGTGGGAAAGTGGTAGGAGGGAGAGAAACACCCCAATAACACAAATAGCCTCGAGTCCTTCTTTAGGCACTTATAAAAGTACTTAAGAATACACCGAGGGTTGTCTCTACAACATCGGAACACTTCATTAAACGGTGCCTGAACTTTGCAAACGACAAGAAAAAGTTGGAAGGGTGCCGCCGCCGGAATGTAGGATCTCCGGCGGCTACGGCTCGCCGCTGCGGGGAGCTCGCCTCAAGGGCTCTCCTCGCGGCGGCCGTCACCAACCTTTTTTGTCCACATTACCCATTCCGTTCCAGAACCGGCAGAAAAGCGGTAAATCGGGAGCGAATGCCCGCACTTCACTCCCGAGGCGGCTGGAACTGGCAAAGCGGGAGCAAAGCAAGTCATTCCGCTCCCGAACCTGCGGAGAAGCGGTAAATCGGGAGCGAATCACCGCAATCCACTCCCGAGGCGGGGGAAAAGTGGTCAGATGGGAGAGAAACACCGAATTTCTCTCCAGAAACTGCAGAAAAGCGGTAAATCGGGAGCGAATGCCCGCACATCACTCCCGAGGCGGCTGGAAACTGGCAAATCGGGAGCGAATCACTGCGTTCCACTCCCGAAACGGCAGAAAAGTGGCAATCCGGGAGAAAATCACTGCATTCCGCTCCCGAATAATGAGTCTATTGCCATGAGATGGACGTGGAGCGTCCTTCATCGGCGCCGAGGTAGGTAATCACGGTGAGTCCTGGCAATCGTTGCCACGAAATGGGCTTGATAATATCCGGCTATAGCAGGTTCCGGAGGATGGCGGTTTTTCGGCTACAGATTAATGGCGCCGGCAGTCTGGGCCGTAGGGAAATCCACTGCGGCTACAGACTCAGGATGGCGGAGGCGAGGCGGAGGTCTTCGGGAGTGGTGATTTTAATGTTGAATTTCTCTCCCGGGTGGGTGCAGATGGGGATGCCAGCCCGTTCTGCGACGGATGCGTCGTCGGTGAATGCAGGGTCGTAGGGCTGCCTGTAGGCTTCCTTGAGCAGCTCCGACCAGAAGATCTGCGGAGTTTGTACTGCGCAGAGTTTGCTGCGGTCCGGAGAGGGGAGAGCGGGGTCGGTGCTGCGGAGTGTGTCGGTGACGGGAAGTACGGGGATGAGGGCGCTACATTCTTCCATGCGGTCTAGCATGGAGCGTATCAGGCCGGCGCTAAGCAGCGGGCGCACTCCGTCCTGTATTGCTACGATTGCTCCGTCAGGAACTTTTTGCAATGCGTTCTGAACCGAGTGGAAACGGGTCATGCCGCCTTTGACGATGGTCTGCGAGAACGAGACGGGTCTGGTGATGCACATTTCTGTCCAGACGGGAATATAGCGTTCCGGCAGTACGGTGATTACGTGCAGTCCATTCTCTGCATCTAAAAAACGCTCGATGGTGCGCCGGAGTATAGCTGTGCCGTTCAAGTCAAGGAACTGCTTCGGAAGATCCGAACCCATCCTGGTGCCGCTGCCTCCGGCTACAAATACCGCGTAAACTGGTCTGCTCATTTTTTGAAAAACAATCTCGGGCAAAAGTAATGGTTTTCTATGAATTTTGCTTAATTTTGTGGGAACATACGTTACAGTAAGAGATATGGCATTTTCCTTCCTAAACCAAGAATTAGCCATCGATCTCGGAACAGCCAACACTGTCATTTATCAAAACAGCCAGATAGTTCTGGACGAGCCGAGCATCGTAGCTATCGATAATAATACAGGCAAGTGCATTGCAATAGGCCAGAAGGCGAAATTGATGCACGAGCGTAATAACCCCGGCATTCGCACGATACGCCCTTTGCGGGACGGTGTGATTGCAGACTTCAATGCGGCGGAGATGATGATCCGCGGCTTCATCAAGCAAGTAAACAACAAGCACCGCAGCCTCTTTACCCCTAACCTGAAAGTGGTCGTGGGCATTCCTTCCGGTTCTACCGAAGTGGAAATCAGGGCTGTGCGCGACTCTACCGAGCACGCAGGAGGACGTGACGTGTACCTCATCTTCGAGCCTATGGCTTCGGCCCTTGGCATCGGCCTCGAAGTGGAGAAGCCTATAGGCAACATGGTTGTGGATATAGGCGGCGGCACTACCGAAATCGCCGTCATTTCTCTCGGCGGCCTGGTGTATCAGGACAGTATCCGCACTGCCGGCGATGTTTTTACCTCCGATATTCAGCAGTATCTCCGCCAGCAGCACAACATTCGCGTGGGAGAAATTACGGCTGAAAAAATCAAGATTGCCGTGGGTGCAGTCATTCCCGACCTGGATGAAGAACCGGAGCCTTTCATAGTGCGCGGTCCGAACCTTATGACGGCACACCCGGTGGAGGCCACTATTACCCATCAGGAAATTGCCCACTGCCTGGACAAATCCATCGCCAAGATCGAGGCTTCCATTCTGCATGTTCTGGAGAACACTCCGCCAGAACTTTACTCTGACATCGTGGAGAACGGAATCTGGCTTTCCGGCGGCGGCGCACAACTTCGAGGTCTTGCCAAGCGCCTGACGGACAAGGTGAATATACAGTTCCACGTGTGTGAAGATCCGCTCCACGCAGTGGCCCGCGGAACTTGTGAAGCTCTCAAGAATACCGATCGTTATTCTTTCCTGATGCGATAGATGGCCCGGCGCGGATCCCTCTATGTGCGTTATGCGACAGCGGCAGTCTTCATTATTCTGGAGATTGCCGCGCTGTCTATGCTCAAGAGGGCATCTACATTGCAGGACATCTGGCTGAACCGCTTTTCGCATAATGTGATGGCCTTTAACTGGGGAGGCGTGACCCGTTTGCGCAGCTATTTTTCCCTGCGCCAGCAGAACGATATTCTCGCCGGCCGCAACTATGAGCTTTTCAAGGAGTTGCAGCATTACAAAGAAATGGAGAGAGAATTGCAGGCCATGCGGAAACTGGATTCCTCCGGCTTCAAGTCCCGATTCAATTATATCCCTGCAGAGATTACTGCCATGGGCACGAATTCCAGGCACAACTACGTGATTCTGGACAAAGGCAGTGAAGACGGAGTGAAGAAGCATAGTGCCATCATCACGCCAAACGGTGTGGTGGGCATGATATATTCGGTGGATAAGCATTATTCCTACGGCCTTTCGCTGCTGAACGACAAATTGAGCGTAAGCACCAGGATAGGCCGGGAGGGTCTGGTCGCCCCCATGACCTGGGACGGTAAAAGCACCAACATGGCCATCCTGAAGAACATCCCCCTGCATCTCACTGTAGCAGAGGGGGATACGGTGCTGACCAGCGGTACGTCTTCGGTGTATCCGGCAGACATTCCTATCGGAGTTACGATGGGATCGAGGCTTATAGACGGCGCGGTGAATATAGTTGACGTGAAGCTTTTCGTGGATTTTGCTACGCTTCGTTACGTTATTATCGCCGAGAATCCGGAGCGGGAGTATTTGGAGGAGATGCAGCAATGAAAAACGGCCGCTTCATACTCGTGTACCTGATTTTGGTGCTTGTGCAGATACTCCTGTGCAATTTCTTCGGCCTTTCCCGCTATTTTCTGATAAGCACACTGCCGGTGCTTATCGTGATGCTTCCTCTTGGCACCGGGAGCATAACAGCCATGCTCATTGCTTTCGCGACCGGCTTTGCCGTGGATTTTTTCTCTAACGGCATGCTGGGCATAACGTCTCTTGCCCTGGTACCCGTGGCCTTTTCCCGCCGTTTTTTCATCAGCTTGATTTTCGGCGACGAACAGGCTTCCAGGGATGATGAAATAAGCTTTTCCAGATTCGGTCTGCCTAAGATAGCTCTTGCTGTCTTGCTGGCGTGCGCCTTGTTTTTCGCCTTGTTTATCTGGGTGGATTCAGCAGGCACTGTGGGCTTCTGGCCGGCTGCTCTCCGGTTTTTGCTTTCCGTGCTGGTGAGCACTCCGCTATGTGTTTTTGTCGCCCGATTGTTAAGGCCGGAGTAACATGGAACGCAACAACCGCTCCACCAAACTGCTGATAGGGCTCGGGGTAGTGATGCTCATACTCCTCGGCCGGCTGTTTTACGTGCAGATTATCAACGACAGCTACAAGACAGACGCCGACAACAATTCGATGACTCGCGAGATTATCTATCCCCCGAGAGGCGTTATTTACGACCGGAACGGCCTGCTGCTGGTGGGGAACCGCATTTGCTACGACATTATGGTCACTCCGCGCGAGGTTACGCAACTGGATACCTTGTCGCTGGCGGCGGCTCTCGACACCACCGTGGAATACGTGCGGGAGAAGATGCAGTACTACCGCAACTACCGCTCCCGAATAGGCTGGCAGACGCTGGTGTTCCTCAAGCAGGTGAGTGCCGAGTCCTACCTGCGCTTTGCCGAGGAGCAGTTCCGCTATCCCGGTTTCAAAGCCCAGGTCCGCACTTTGCGGGAGTACCCTTTCAACGCCGGAGGAAACCTGCTCGGCTACACTTCCGAGGTGAGTGCCGAATACCTTGAAGACCACCCCGATTACAAGGCAGGCGATTTTTACGGTCGTACCGGTCTGGAGGCTGCCCGTGAAGCCGATTTGAGGGGGAAGAAGGGCTGGCATATCTACCAGCGGGACTCACGGGGCCGGCAGAAGAATTCCTTCCACGACGGAGAATTCGATGTGGAGGCGGAGCCCGGGAAGGACATAGTGACCACTATCGACGCTTATCTGCAGCAGTACTGGCAGCGCCTGATGAAGGGCAAGAAAGGCAGTCTGGTGGCGATTGAACCTTCTACGGGAGAGATACTTACGATGGTATCCAGCCCCGGTATCGACGTTGAGGTGCTGGCGGAATTCGGCCGCCATTACGACAGGCTGAGCCAGGATAAGAACAAGCCGCTATACAACAGGGCGGTGTCGGCGTCCTACCCTCCGGGTTCGGTGTTCAAGCTGGTGAACGGTCTCATTGGCCTGGAAGACGGAGTGCTCCAGCCGTGGATGCAGTATCCGTGCTATAACGGCTATGTTTATACGTCCAGCGGCCGCAAATTGGGCTGTCACACCCATCGTTCGCCGTTGAACCTGGAAGATGCGGTGATGATGTCGTGCAACGGCTATTTCTGCTACGTGTTCAAGAATATTCTGGAGAATCCGGAGTACGGTAGCACGGAGGCGGCTTTCGACCATTGGCGGGAGATGGTGATGAGCTTCGGTTTTGGCCGCAAGCTGGGCAGCGATTTCCCGTCGGAATTAAGCGGCAACGTGCCGTCTTCCGCTTACTACAACCGCTACTACCGTAAGGGACACTGGCGTTTCCCAACCATAGTGTCGCTTTCTATCGGGCAGGGAGAAATACTCACCACGCCTCTTCAGATTGCAAACCTGGCGGCGATAATGGCCAACCGCGGCTATTACTACATTCCCCACGTTGTCAAGGCGTCGGAAGGTGTCGAGATAGACCAGAAGTACTACGAGCGGCAATATACGCTTGTGGATACCCTGCAGTTCCCCAAGGTGATAGGCGGCATGTGGAAGGCCGTGAACGCCATCGGAGAGGGGGGGACCGCGAACGTGGGGCATGTGCCCGGCCTGAATATATGCGGCAAGACCGGTACCGCACAGAATCCTCACGGCAAAGACAATTCCGTCTTTATTTGCTTTGCTCCACGCGACAATCCCAAGATTGCCGTGGCAGCATACATTGAGAACGCCGGCTTCGGAGCCAGCTGGGCGTGTCCTATCGCCACTTTGCTGGTGGAGAAGTACATTAACGGAGAGATTTCCGACGCTCGCAAGGATTTGGACTGTCGCATTCAGGTTTTCCGGCTTGAGCAGTTTGGTAATGTCAGCCTCTTTGGGGGCTGCTGCCTTGGGGACAGCCTGCGCTTCTGCCGTTGTGGGCGTGTCCGGGGCGGACGGGGCGGCTGAATTGGCGGATTCTTTGGGGTTGC